>JAOASC010000013.1 GCA_025210295.1 Flavobacteriales bacterium
CCGCCACCACCACCACCACCAGCTCCACCTGAAGAGCTTGAGGTATTGGAAGAAGATGATGAGGAAAAAGCTGATCAAATAGCTGATTTCGATCAAGACAGTGACGAAACTGAGGTTGTTGATGTTCCTGAGGAAGTAGAAGAAGAACCTGAAGAAGATAATACAGTATACCAAATTGTTGAGGATCAACCAGAATTTCCTGGAGGAATGGGAGAAATGATGAAGTTTCTTGCAACTGAAACAAAATATCCTCCTCAAGCAATTGACAACAATATTCAAGGTAGGGCTTTTATAAGTTTTACTGTTGAAAAAGATGGTAGTATTACTGATGTTCAATCTGCTGCTCCTCCTGGTAAAGAAGTTCATAAACTTTTGGTAAAAGAAGCTAAAAGAGTTGTTTCGAGTATGCCAAAATGGAAACCAGGAAAACAAAGAGGAAAACCAGTAAGGGTAAAATATACCGTTCCTGTAAACTTTAAAATTAGATAACCTTATCTCTAAATATCTAATAAAACACTTAGTGCTACACTAGGTGTTTTTTTTTAGCATAACATTATCATGAAAAAACTATTTCTACTAACAGCCTTAATTATTGTTGCTAATAGTATAATAAGCCAACGTAAATATTGGATTACTAATTATGGTGAAAAAACAAAAAAGTCGCTAGCAGCGGGTTATTACACCATCAAAAAGGGAAAAACAAATAACCTATACCTTAAAGAAGTGTATCTTTTTGATTATCAATCTCCATACGAGAGCAGTAATTATCAGACTAAAAAGTGTCTTATTAAAGAGGGGGAGGCTGTTTCTTTTAACAAAAACGGTTCAATCAAAGAACAAGGAAACTATAGCAATAATCAAAAAACTGGAGAATGGGTCTATTTTGACACTCAGGGAAACAAGCAAAGTATTGTCAATTATGCCAATAATATAAAGCACGGATTATACTTTGATTATAAGAACAATCAAATAACATCTGGAACCTATAAAAACGGCTTAAAAGACCAATTATGGAGCGTAGCAAGTACTGCTGGTAGATCTATAGAAGCTGTCTCCTACAAAGACGGAAAAAAACATGGAAAAGCAACTTATTATCACAATAATGGTAAAGTAAGAGAAGTCCAAACCTATCAAGCAGGAGTATTGGTTAATACTAGACGATTTGATCTTAATGGCAAAGAGCTAATTGAAGAGGAAGTTCCTGATGAGGATTTTCCTGTTTTTTCAATTGTAGAGCAAGAACCAGAATTTCCTGGAGGTTCTTCTAAGATGATGCGCTATATTGGACACAAAGTTCAATATCCGCAAATAGCTATTGAAAATAAAATTGAGGGACGTGTCTATATTCGTTTTATTGTAGAAAAAGACGGAAGCATATCTAATGTTGAAGCAATTAAATCGCCTCATGAATCACTAGAAAAGGAAGCGATTAGAGTTGTTTCCAATATGCCCAAATGGACCCCTGCTAAACAACGTGGTAAAAATGTTCGGGCACAATTTACTTTACCAATCAATTTTAGATTGCATTAAAAAAAGGGCAGTGTTTACTGCCCTTTTTTTATTATAGTTTTGTAAACCTTTTAGTAAATTTACCTATTTGCACAGCGTATACTCCTTGAGAGAATTCTGACACATCAAATGTTTCATAATACCTATTGGCTATAGGCGTAATTGTTCTCGTTAAAACAACTTCTCCCAATATATTATACACTATTAATTGTTTTTCTTTTATTTGATTTGTTCCATCAATAATAATACTTAGGTTTTCCTTGGTTGGATTAGGAAACAACTGAATACTAAAAGAAAGCGCTTCTTCTATTGTTGTACAATTTTCTACCTCAATGGTTGATGTTGCTGTAGCACCACAGTTTCCTGTAATGATATAAGTAATATCGTGGGAACCTACACCTGCTGAAGATGGATCAAAAGTTCCAGCGGCGTTATCTACTATTCCAGGGCCAATCCAGGTCCCTCCTTGAGTCGCTGCAGTAACTGTAATAGGTGCATGATCTTCACATATTGCTCCAACATAGTTAATGGCTGCATTGGCTTGTTCTTCTACGACAATTGTTTCAGAATGGCTACTATTACAACCTGCAGTTAGATCGTAAGTAATGGTATGCGTTCCAGCTCCAGCTACTGATGGATCAAAAACGCCACTCTGATTAACCCCTGTTCCACTCCAAGTTCCTCCAGCTGTTGATGGGTTTAATGTAATTGGATTGTCTCCTTCACACAAAGTTGAGTTGAGTACCGTAAACGAAGCATCGCCATTTTGAGAAACATAAATGCTAACGCTACTTGAATCTCCACAAGATCCAGAAATAGCATAAGATATTGTATGTAAACCTATTCCAGCTGTTGCTGTATTAAACGTTCCTTGTGAAGCATCTGTTATTCCATTTCCTGACCAAACTCCTCCTGTTGAATTGGCTGTCAATTGAACATTCCCCTGACCAATACAAAAGGTTGTTCCCGATGTAATGGTAGCATCGGTAGCACTTTGAACAATAACATCTAAGGTATCAGCAGTTACACAACCTCCTCCTAATGTATAAGTAATTGGATAAGTCCCAGCTCCCACGGCAGGATCAAAGACTCCATTCGCATTGACACCATTACCACCCCAAGTTCCTCCACTGGTAGCAGCAGTTAAAGTAATAGGGCTATCTGAGATACATAAATTTGAAACAGGCGCAATGGTTGCATCTCCTGAACCATTAATTGTAGCTGTTACCTCTGTTCTAGAGGTAATACAAGCTGGCTCTTCTACCCACCAATCATAAAAGAAATAATAATACCCCGGATATCCTTGAGCAGCTGCACTAGACTCAGTAATTGTGATCAGGTTTCCTATATTGTATGGGTAACTCCCTCCTGCATTGTTTCTCCATAACCCTGAAGCACTTCCACTAGCCACTCCTAATTGTAAATTATTTGCTACAGGAATGTTAAAGTTTAGTGTTACTCGACTTTCTCCTGCGGGAATATTGACTGTTGTTGTTTGTAAGATTGCTCCTGTATTATCTCTTAATTCTATTGTTCTAGCCCCAGCTGCATCTGCATAAACCTTAACAGAGGTTAACGTTGTAGGTGCTAAACAATTAAAAACCAAATGCTGATCCCCATTGAAGTATCCTCCTGTACCTATTGTATTGTCAAAAGCGCCTCCTGTTATGGTTGGGTTAGCCATCACTTCTTCAACATAATAGCTTGTTGTAGTGCTTAATGACGGTGTAGTAAACGATGTTCCTGTTCCTACTAAGTTTCCTCCTGAAGGGGCGTCATACCAATTTAAAGTTCCCGATCCTGCTCCAGTTGCACTTAAGTTTAATATTCCAGTTCCACATCTATTCGCATCCGTTACTGAGGGAGCTTGAGCAACACTTACATTGACAGGTACTCTTGCGCTTGAACAAGTAGGAGTAGTTACATCCCAATCATAAAAGCAATAATAATATCCTGGTTGACTTGCACTACTGTTGGTAATTGATAGTACTCCATTTAAGGTATAAGGATATGTAGGCCCATCACTATTTCTATACAAGTTGGGTTGACTTCCTTGTGCCCAACCTAATTGTAAATTCTGTCCAACAGGAATATTAAAATTAAGGTTAATTCGACTTTGTCCATCTGGAATATTAATTGTAGCAGTTTGTAAGACTGTCCCTGTATTATCTCTTAGCTCTATTGTTCTATTACCTGCTCCGTTTGCATATACTAATACAGAGTTTAGTGTACAAGCAGAGAAGCAATCAAAAATTAGGTGTTGATCTCCATTAAAATAACCTCCGTTTCCTATTGTATTATTAAGAGCTCCTACAGTTTGCGAACTTCCTCCTGTTGTTTGCTCTACATAATATGTTGTAGTAGTGTTTAATAATGGGGTTGTAAAAGTACTTCCTTGCCCAACCAAGTTACCTCCTGAACTTGCATCATACCATTTGATATCACCATTTGCTGTTGCATTTAATTCAACAGAATCTGAACTACACAGGTTAAGGTCTTGTGTAACTGGCGATGGCAAGCTTCCAACAGTTACTGCATTGACGAGAACTGATGTATCGCTCCCACAATTATTGCTACTCACAATTAAGGATACGGTATACGTTCCTGGTGCTGTATAAGTATGTGTTGGGTTAGCTTGTGTAGAAGTTCCTCCATCTCCAAAGGTCCATTGGAAATTAGAGCTTGAAGAACTATTATTGGTAAAAAAGATATCCATTGGCATTGCACATCCTCCTTGAGAGCTTTGTGTAAACTCTGCAGATATTGCTCCAGAATAGCCATTTCCAAACCCTACTGCATACCAAGCATTGTGCGTTGATTCTAATTGAGGTGAACATGGTCCAAACAAATCTTCTGCTGCTTGTAAAGAATAGGTATAAGCATCTTGATATTGAGAACTAGAAGTTAAATAAACGGTTAATGTTCTAAAAGCAATAGCTCCAGCATCGTCTAGCCCTATTCCATTAACACTAAAATTATTCCCTATATCATTGGTTCCAGAGCCACCATCGGCTAGTAAATAATACCAAAAGTTTAACACCCCGCTATTGGTATGCACTCCTCCATTATCTGCTGTACCTGTATACCAATTGGTTCCTTGGTAAGTGTCTGGGTCTCCAGCTTGATTAGGGTTACTCATATTACGCATCACAAAACCTAAATCTGAACCTAAAATCCAGTTGGTATTATTGGGTCTAGCATAAGATTCTATCGACTTTCCGAAAATATCACTAAATGATTCATTTAAAGCTCCTGACTCATTTTGATAAACTAATCCTGCGGAGTTTTGAGTTAATCCATGTGTGATTTCATGTCCAGAAATTTTCAATGTAGTAAAGGGACTATTTCCATTCGATCCATCTCCATAAGTCATTCGATAGCCATCCCAAAAAGCATTTCCATAATTTACATCATAATGAATGTAACTTACCAATACATGCCCATTTCCATCAATACTATTTCTATTGTGTTTAGTTAAGAAATAGTCATAAGTCATTTCTGCTCCCCAGTGGGCATCTAGGGCATACTGACTTACATTATTAAAACTCCAATTATTATCTGCATCTGTAAAATCAACGGCATTATTATAGTTGGTTCCATTTTGCATATCATAGGTTCCTATTCCATTTCCCCTTCCTGATTCTTCCAAAGCAAACCCTCCATTAATTGAATTTGCAGTGATTGTTTGTGTCCCACTATAACCTGTTACAGCTGTCCCTACTTGATCAGCAATGTGTAATAAATCGTGTTTAAATATAATTTCTCCTGATGTTACATCTACATAAATCGCTTGCTTTGAAAGTGGTGCATGTGCATAAACCTCAAATTCATAACATTTTCTATAATTTTTGCTTTTGTAATCTCCATCTTTTGGGGCATAAACAACAGCTCCTTTTGGAAAGTAAGAAGCAAAAGGATTTTTAGTATCCCTTTTTAATTGTGCTTCTTCTGTTGGCATCTCCCATTTATACTGTTTAGCCTTTACATGATTTAAAGCTATTTCAAGAGCGTTTTCTTTGGAAATTAACTGTTCATTTTTGTTCAGTTTGGGAAGATAATACCCATTAAACAAAAAGACCTCATTATTCTTAGTATGTGCTACAATATTTGCTCCAATGACTTTATTAGACTCGTAATAAAGATCGAAACGGTAATGCTCTTGCCCTATATGATCTGTTTGTTTTGATTGTAAGACTAAAACAAATTCCTCTTCAACTTGAAAGTTGTTTTTAAACCACTTCTGGAAATCCTGAATTTTGACCGTTTCCTGTATTTCTACCATTGACGGTAGTTCAGAAATTTTACTTCGATCTAATACTTTAAAATGTTTACTTTGAGCACTAAAAAAAGTAGGAATAACCACGCTAAAAACCAGCGCGATTAAGTTTCGTGTAGTGTAATACATAACAATATCTATAAGGATTCCCCATAAATATATTAAATATCAACTACTTATAAAAACCTTTTGTCTTAATTTTACTTTGTACGAACCATTAACCCCTTGGCAAAATTAAGTAGGTAATCATACTTCTGTTCTGATAGGCCTATTTTATTCAATGCTTCTAACGCTTTATCATAATAAGACCACATCACACTTTCTGCTTGTTCTTTTACTTTTAAATCATTGAATATAGCAGTTACAGCTTCTACTTTTTGTTCTGCTTGATAATCGGTAACATTCATCCAGCTATTCAACTCTTCTTCTTGAGTTTCATTGGCATTTTCTAATGCTTTGAGTAATAGGTATGTTTTTTTATTGGCTAGAATATCTCCACCTACTTGTTTCCCAAACAATGCTGCATCTCCAAAAACATCTAAAATATCATCTTGAATTTGAAATGCAATTCCAAGGTTTAAACCAAAGTCATAGATTAAGTTAGCCTGTTCTTCGGTAGCATCTGCTAAGATCGCTCCTAATTTTAATGCACAACCAACTAAAACTGACGTTTTTAGTTTAATCATTTCAATATATTCAGGAATTGTAACATCTTCTCTTGTTTCGAATTCCATGTCTAAATGCTGTCCTTCGCAAACCTCTATTGCTGTGACATTAAACAAATCAAGGACTGAACGTAAATACTCCGTTTTACAAGAGGTAACCATAACAAAAGCTTGGACAAACATAACATCTCCTGAAAGAATTGCAGAATTGATATTCCATTTTTCATGTACTGTTTCTTTTCCTCTTCTTAAGGGTGCATCATCCATGATATCATCATGTAATAATGTAAAATTATGGAACATTTCTATTCCCAATGCAGACTTGTATGAATCCTCTAAATTACCATCAAATAAATCGGTACCTATCAACGTAAGAACAGGTCTTAATCTTTTACCTCCAATAGACAATATATAACTAACCGGATCATATAATGCTAATTGACTTCTACTATCCTCTAGTATATCTATCTGATTTGATATTAATTCTTGATATTCTGTTATTGTCTTCATTTCAAAAAATGCTTATTAATCTATTAAGCTCATTAAGTATTTACCATAACCACTTTTTACTAGAGGCTCTGCTATTTTTCTTAATTGTTCAGCATTAATAAAACCTCTAGAATAAGCTACAGCTTCTATGCAACCTACTCCTAACCCTTGTCTTTCTTCTATTGTTTGAACGTATTGTCCTGCTTGCATTAAAGATGTAAAAGTTCCTGTATCTAGCCATGCAGTACCACGCTCTAAAATTTGGACCTTTAATTTTCCTCGCTCCAAGTAAGCCTTGTTAACATCCGTAATTTCGTATTCTCCTCTCGCAGAAGGCGCTAAACTTTCTGCAATTTCTATAACATCATTATCATAAAAATATAATCCTGGAACGGCATAATTTGATTTTGGCACTTCTGGCTTCTCCTCTATAGAGAGCACATTGTTGTTTTCATCAAAATCTACTACACCATATCTTTCTGGATCAGATACGTGATAAGCAAATACCAACCCTCCTTCTGGGTTTAAACTTGATCGCAACATTGATCCCATCCCAGTTCCAAAAAAGATATTATCTCCAAGCACCAACGCGACTTTATCATCACCAATAAACTCTTTTCCAATAATAAAAGCTTGTGCTAATCCATTAGGCTCTGGTTGAATAGCGTATTCGAATTTACAACCTAAATGGCTTCCATCTCCTAATAAGGTTTGAAACGCCTTTTGATCGTGTGGTGTTGTTATAATTAAAATTTCTCTTATTCCAGCTACCATTAATGTTGATAGTGGATAATAAATCATGGGCTTATTGTAAACAGGCATTAACTGTTTGCTTACTGCCAATGTTAATGGGTGTAGTCTAGTTCCCGATCCTCCTGCTAATATTATTCCTTTCATAGCACTTCTTTTTTAGGGTTTGATTTTTTTACTTGTAATTGTTCTAAATCGATGTCTTCTTCTTCGTCAACAACTTCCAATAGCGGATCTTTAAACGCTTTGGTAGTTATTCTCTTCTCTAAAGTTAACAATAAAGATGGTAATAATACAAGGTTAGCCAACATTGCAACAAACAATGTGATAGAAACAAGTACTCCTAGCGCCTGTGTTCCTCCAAAGTTTGAGGCTGTAAAGACCCCAAAACCAAAGAATAAAATGATTGATGTGTAAATCATACTTACTCCAGTTTCTTTTATTGCTAATACTACAGATTCTTTGATGTTCCAGTTCTTCAATGTTAACTCCTGTCTATACTTTGCTAAGAAATGAATAGTATCATCTACCGAAATACCGAAAGCAATACTAAACACCAATATTGTAGATGGTTTTATTGGTATTCCAACAATCCCCATAATAGCTGAAGTAATAATCAAAGGCAATAAATTAGGAATCAATGAGACGATTACCATTTTCCATGAACGGAAGAGCACCGACATTAATATAGCAATCACAGATATTGCTAAAGCTAAACTTATAAACAAATTATTGACTAAATACGTAGTTCCTTTGGTATAGTTTACAGCACTTCCTGTTACATTATAGGTTAATTGACTATGGCTAGATAAAATTTGCTTAAGCACTGAATTAAAGTCTTCTTTTTCATGAAGCTTTAAAACAAGTGTTTCATCATCAAAAAACTGTTCTGAAAGGGAAGGGTCAATTGCTATATAATGATCTTTAACCTCATTTTCTACCCACGAATATTTAGCAAATAAAGTACTTAGAACTTCTTCTTTTTCTGCAGGTTTAGTGGATGCTATTACTTGCTCTACTAATAGTTTTTCTTCATTAACAATTTGATTTATTCTTTCAGAAACTCTACCAACTACAGCATCCATTGTATCAATTCCTACATCAGCAATTTGTACTGTTATTCTTGTTTGTTTTTTAGACTGATCTAAGAACCCATTTAACATTTGATTCGTTGTATCAACTGCATCAAGGTTAAAAGTATTTTTAAAATATTTAGAAGATAATATTTTACTTAAACCTCTTTTATCTTTCAATACAAATTTTTCTGGATTTCCATTGGAATAGGCCTGTGTTACAAATTTAATTGCATCAACAATAGAAATGGATTTCGACAATTTATCTTCTAATGCTAATGCACTTTGTATTTCATCTATTTTCCTAATATTATCATAGCTATTGTAAATCGTATCTGTTGACTCCAAAATAATCTCAAAAGGCATGATCCCTCCTAGTTTACTTTCAAAAAACTTTAGATCTTGTACAACGATATCTTTTTGGGGTAAATCATCCACAATATTCCCTGATGTTTTCATCAAGGTCATTCCATATATCCCAGCAAAGAAAGCTAACGCAGTAAAAATATAGACCCATGTTCTATATCCAGCACTCCATACCACTAATTTTTCTACCACAGTAAAGAGCCATTGTCTTTCGAGGTGTTTTGTATGTTTTACTTTTGGTGGCTTTAAGAAACTATAAATTATAGGAACTACTAAAATAGAAACGATGAACAATAGTAAAATGTTTAACGACGCGATAACTCCGAAGTCTTGCATCATTTTACTGTGAGTAAAAATAAACGTCCCAAACCCCATTGCTGTTGTAGCATTCGTCATTAATGTGGCTGTCCCTACTTTTCTAATAACCCTGGTAAGTGCCTTGGCTTTATTACCGTGGTTTTTAAATTCTTGTTGATACTTCGTAATTAAGTACACACAATTAGGAATCCCGATTACAATAATTAAAGGAGGGATTAATCCCATTAATGCTGTAATTTTAAATCCTATTAGTCCAATTGTACCAACAGACCAGACTACTCCAATCATTACAACAACCATAGAGATTAATACGACTTTAAAAGATTTAAAGAAAAGGTATAGTAATGTAGAAGTAATTAGTAATGCTAACAATGTAAACATGTACAACTCTTGTTGTACTTTTTTCATCGTGACATCTCTAATATAAGGTAATCCAGAGTAAACAAATGGACCTATATCTTCGGCATATTCTTCTGTTTTTGCTTCTATTTCTTGAATCAAAGAGCCTCTGTTTTTAGAGTTAAAAATCTCTCGATTCAAAAACAACATCATCAGGTGTAAATCGTCATCTTTTTTATAAACCATATTTTCGTAAAATGGTAAATTAACGATGACATTTTGTAAGCTATCTATTGTACTCTTATCTTCTGGAAAAGAAGGAAAAACAGGTTTAATTTCAAACTTTTTTTGCTTCTTATTTTTGACAATATTATAAAGGTGAGCTTCAGAAAATACAGAATCAACAGGGTTTCCATATGCTTGTGGATCTGTTCCCTTTAAAGGCACTTGAATAGCCTTTAATTCATTTCCCAATTCATACCACTTTTTAAATTTTTCCGCTTCATAAAAATCTTTATTTGTGGTTGCGATCACTACAGCCAAGCCATCTTGACCAAAATCGTCTTTAAATTTATTGTAAGTGATACTTACGGGATCGTTATCTGGTAACAGTTTAGAAAACTCATAAAGCATTTCTACTTTAGTTGCAAAAAAGCCCATTACCACAGTAATAGCAAACAATACAATAAGTATTGTTACTCTATTTGTTAATATTAATCGAGCTATTTTTTGCCACATAAAAACACCTAAAATTATTTTAGGGGTTCAAAAATACTTAAAATAAATGGCACTACACAAAAACAGGAAGTTTTTATTCTTTTATTAACTTATATTAAGTTAATCTTCTTCAGGCAACAACTTAAAAGACATTCGGTGATATGGGGATGGTCCATGCATTTTAATAGCTGCTCTATGTTTTTTGGTTGGGTATCCTTTATTTCCTAACCAATCGTATACAGGGTATTCTTGATGCAATTGGTTCATAATATCATCCCGATATGTTTTTGCCAATACAGATGCCGCAGCAATGCTATAGTATTTGGCATCTCCCTTAATAATACAGTGATGCTCAATATCTTCATAAGCATTGAATCGGTTACCGTCTACCAAAATTGCTTCTGGTCTAAGAAATAATTGATCTAATGCTCTATGCATTGCTAAAAATGATGCATTCAAAATATTGATTTCATCGATTTCTTTATGGTCTACTATTCCAACACCCCATGCCAAAGCTTCTTGCTCTATTAAAGGCCTCAACTCGTATCGTTTCTTTTCCGAAAGTTTTTTGGAGTCATTCAGTATACTATTCTCAAAATCTTTCGGTAAAATTACTGCTGCTGCAACAACAGGCCCTGATAAGCATCCCCGTCCAGCCTCATCACACCCTGCTTCTACTGCATGCTTTATATAAAACGATTCGAGCATTTTTCAAATTTTAAATGCTAAGATAAAAAAGACCCAAGATTTATCAACCTTAGGTCTTTTTCAAATTAATTTTTATTTTCTTAAACTTTAAACAAATAAATTGGTCATAGAAACCTTTTTACTAATAATATCGGCCAAATCGCTAATTGCTACTCGTTCTTGCTCCATGGTATCTCTATCTCTAATTGTGACCATATTATCTTCTAAAGATTCATAATCAACACCGATACAATAAGGTGTTCCAATGGCATCTTGTCTTCTGTAACGTTTTCCGATTGTATCTTTTTCTTCATACATACAATTGTGCTCTAATTGTAGTAATTTTAATACCTCTCTTGCTTTTTCTGGTAGGCCGTCTTTTTTAACCAGTGGTAAAACTGCAGCTTTAATTGGTGCCAAAGGTGCTGGAATTGCTAAAACAGTACGTTCTGAACCATCTTCCAACTTTTCATTTTTATACGAGTTCGATAATACAGCCAAGAACATACGATCTAAACCAATAGAAGTTTCTAATACATAAGGTACATAGCTTTCTTTTGTCTCTGGATCAAAATAACGTAATTTCTTACCAGAGAACTCTTCGTGCTGTTTTAAGTCAAAATCGGTACGCGAATGGATTCCTTCCAATTCTTTAAACCCAAATGGGAAGTTAAATTCAATGTCTGTTGCAGCATCGGCATAATGCGCCAACTTAATATGGTCGTGGAAACGATAGTTTTCTTCTCCTAATCCTAATGCTTTATGCCATTTTATTCTTGTTTCTTTCCAGTATTCAAACCATTTCATTTGCGTTCCTGGTTGAATAAAAAACTGCATTTCCATTTGTTCAAATTCACGCATTCTAAAAATAAATTGACGGGCTACAATCTCATTTCTAAATGCCTTACCTATTTGAGCAATTCCAAAAGGTAATTTCATTCTCCCAGTCTTCTGAACATTCAAGTAATTAACAAAGATTCCTTGCGCTGTTTCTGGGCGTAAATAAATTTTTGCAGCATCTCCTGCCACAGCACCAAGCTCGGTTCCAAACATCAAGTTAAACTGCTTGACTTCTGTCCAATTTTTAGAACCACTTACAGGGCAAGTTATACCTAAGTCAATAATCAATTGCTGAAGATCATCCAGTTTATCGTTGTTAAGCGCATCTCCCATTCTTTGGTTGATTGCCTCAATTTCTTTAGTTCTTCTTAAAACATTACCATTTGTTGCTCTAAACTCTTCTTCATTAAAAGCATCTCCAAAACGTTTTTTTGCTTTGGTAATGTCTTTATTAATTTTTCCTTCAATTTTTGCAATATGCTCTTCAATTAAGACATCTGCACGGTATCTTTTTTTAGAATCTTTATTATCGATCATAGGATCGTTAAAAGCATCAACATGACCAGACGCTTTCCAAGTTGTTGGATGCATAAATATTGCTGCATCTAACCCTACAATGTTCTCATGCATCTGAACCATACTCATCCACCAATACTTTTTGATGTTGTTTTTCAATTCTACTCCATTTTGAGCATAATCGTATGTTGCACTTAAACCATCGTATATTTCACTACTTGGAAAAACAAATCCAAATTCTTTTGCGTGAGAGATTACATTCTTAAATAAATCTTCGTTTGCTGCCATGTTATCTTAATTTCTAAATTTTAAAGTTGGCAAAGATAGTTATTATTTAGGGAATGGAAGAATTGAATAATTGTAAAATTGATGCGTTAAGATGATACTTAAAACAAGAGTTTATCAATTGCTATTTAATTAAATAGCACTTCACAATGATGTCTGGATTTGACCACTCTACCTCTTTTCATAGCAGGTTCCCACTTAGGCATTTTTGAGATGACTTTTAACGCTTCTTTATAATAGTATTCGGCGATCGTTGCTTGAATACTTTCTTTCAAGACTTCAATTTCTGTTACTTGCCCTTTTTTATCAATATTAAATGTAACTCCTACCTTGACCTGTTGAGGGTTTCTATTATTTGTTCTCTTCTTTAAAAACTTTTGAAATTCGATCTCACCTCCAGAAAAAATAGCTTCTTCATCTACAAAGCTATATGCAGCTCTATCTAAAGTATCTTCTTTAAAGAGGTTATTTCCAATAGCATCAAATAGTTGAACTAAACTATGTAAGGTATCTGTTTTATATCGAAATATTGCACTCAGTTTTCCTTTCTTAAACTCAGAAAAACAACCTTGTTTCAAACCCTTTTTGTATGTTATTTCTGTTTGTTTAAGGCTATTTCTATCATAAAACATCCAGCTTCCTGTTTTTTTGTTATTCAAATAAGCTCCCTCAACAGCTAATGTTCCGTTTTCGAAATATTGCTTAAACTCACCTTCTTTTGTCAAAAGGTCTTTTGTTGGGTAATTGATTTCTTGAAAAAGGCTATCTGTTTGTTTATCATACTCTTGATACAAAAAAGTTTTAGCTGCTGTTTTGGTAAGTGTATAATAATGAGTTGCCATATCTTTTTTTACGACGTCTCCATTGGAATTTATCCAATGTTTACGTTGAGCAGAAGTTGATTGAACAATAAGTGCAGCCAGAAAAAAAATAATGATTATTCTCATTGCTATTTGGGTATGTAATAGTAGACAGTAATAGACAGCGCAATAATAATCAAAATTAAAATGCTCACCAACTTATTATGCTTAGCCTTTATTGGTATCGTGTTAGGAAAGTTAAACTCAATTAATTTTAATGTTTTATTTTCCATATCTAATAAGTATACCCCATCGCATTCTATTGCTACAGCATACTCCAATAACTGCCGTCTGGTACTCCTATTCTTAATTGAAATTGCCGTTTTTCCCGACTTTACCTCAACGACATAAAGCTTTTCATCTTTTTCTACTAAGTAATCAATTGTAATGGTTGAATTCTCTTCTTCTGAGTTTACAAAATAGGTATGCTGGTACTCTAATTGCTCACCCATAATAGTAAATCCTCTATTTGTAAGATATTTTGCTGCTTGTTTTTCTAGTTTAACTCCTCTTTTAAAACGTTTTTTTTGTGCTCTTTTTCTAGAAAAATTATTGAACCACAAACGCAAGGAAATTCCCCCTAATACCACGCATATTGTTATGAGGATATATTGCTCCATTGAATCAACTATTTTTCAAAAATCATTTAGCCTAGAGCTTGTTTAAATTACAATCCAAACAACTCCACGGCATTTCTTGTAGTGACTTTAGCTATATCTGGTAAAGTACAGTTATAAATATCTGCTAACTTATCTCCTATTAACGGGATATATTGACTAGAGTTTCGTTTTCCTCTATATGGAGTTGGAGCAAGATAAGGCGCATCTGTTTCTAAAATCAAATGTTCTAATTCTATTTCTTTTAAAACTTTATCTAAACCTCCATTTTTGAAGGTAACTACACCTCCTATTCCTAACTTAAAACCACCATAATTGATAATGTGTTTAGCTTGATCTACATTTCCTGTAAAACAATGTAAAACTCCATTTAATTTATCATCGTTTACTTCATCTAAAACCTCAAAAATTTCATCAAAAGAATCTCTTGCATGAATTGCTATAGGTAAATTTAGTTCTTTTGCCCATTCTATTTGAGTTTTAAACGCTTTGACTTGTGCATCCAAAGTTGTTTTATCCCAATACAAATCGATTCCTATTTCCCCTACTGCAATAAACTTTCTATCACTGAACAAATATGCTTTAGCATGGGCTAGTTCTTTGTCTATTGTATCGTTATTGATAGAACATGGATGTATCCCCATCATAGGCATACAAATACCTGGAAATTTGGCTGCTAATGCTAACATAGAATCTGTTGAAGTAGAATCTATATTTGGTAGTAATAATTTTTCTACGCCTTTAGCAATACAATCTTGAATGACTTCATCTCTATCTTCATCAAACTTTGAAGCGTATAAATGTGTATGTGTATCTATTAACATGATTTTTTGTACTTAATAAACTTCACTCCATGACCAATAATTATAATGATAGCCTGGGTGATCTTGTCCTTTATATTGTTTGTTGCAAGTTTTACAAGTAGCAATAGCGCTAGTATAGTAGGCATGCTTTTCTACTTTTACAGTATAGCCCCCTTCTTTTTCCAGTTCATGAGGAGTTTTTCGTCCTAAATTTTTACAACAACTCACTTCTTTAAAACAAAAGGTTGGTTATTTCTATAAATTCAGCAACACCTAGCTGCTCTGGTCTTTTACTAAAAAGTTCCATTGTTTTATGTTCTTCTTTTAAAAAGGGTTTTAGAGAGCTTCTTAACATTTTTCTACGTTGGTTAAATGCTGTTTTAATGACTTGTTTAAACTTTTTCTCATCACACCCCAAATCAGTTACATCATTACGAACCATTCTTATCACTCCTGATTTTACTTTTGGTGGCGGGTCGAAAACATCTTCGTCTACTGTAAACAAATATTCTATATCATAATAAGCTTGTAATAAAACACTCAGTATCCCATAAGTTTTAGAGCCTGGTTTTTCTGCCACACGTTCTGCTACTTCTTTTTGAAACATTCCTACTACCTCAGGTACTCTATGTTTTTCTTCAAAAACTTTAAACAGAATTTGAGTAGAGATATTATAAGGAAAATTTCCAGACACTGCTATATTTCCATCAGTGACTTGATCAAAATCCAGTTTTAAAAAACTTTCTTCTATTACTTTTAAGTCTGGATAATGTGTATTTAAATACGCCACTGACTCACGATCAATTTCTGCTGCTACAGTTGTAAAATTTTCATTTGCGACCAAATGTTTGGTTAATGCTCCAGTACCTGGACCTACTTCAATGACATGTGTATAATCTTCAAAATTTTTGAGTGCATTAGCAATATTAAAACTGATACTATCATCAATTAAAAAATGTTGCCCAAGGTGTTTTTTAGCTTTTACCATTTTTAACGTTATTTGGCTGTATTGGTGTTTTGCGAAAGTAAGAACTTTCAGTTACCTTTACTAAAAGAAATTAGGAATAAAGGCAAAAATAGAGACTGTAACCTTAGTTACTGTGAAAACAAACTAACAGTTCTACTTTTGTATTGTAAAATTTAGGATAACTAAGATAAAAAAATAAACGTTATGAGAATAGAACAAATGTACACCAATTGCTTAGCTGAAGCGGCTTATTATATCGAGTCAAAAGGAGAAGCTGTTGTTATAGATCCATTAAGAGATATCGAGCCATATATTGAAAAGGCAATTGCTCATGATGCAAAAATTAAATATGTGTTTTTAACACATTTTCACGCTGACTTTGTTTCTGGACATATTGATTTAGCAAAAAAGACAGGAGCAACTATAGTTTTTGGACCAAATGCTACTGCTGACTTTGACTTTCATGTAGGAACAGATGGAGAAATTTTTAAAGTTGGAGATCTTACTTTAGAGTTACTTCACACACCTGGACACACGATGGAATCGAGTTCTTTCCTTTTAAAAGATGCTGATGGAAAAGACCAATGTGTATTTACGGGAGATGCTTTATTTATTGGGGACGTTGGACGTCCAGATTTAGCTGTAAAATCTGATTTAACACAAGAAGACTTAGCAAGGCACTTATTTAAGTCTTTAAGAAATAAAATTATGCCTTTAGGAGATGAAGTAATTATATATCCAAATCATGGTGCTGGATCTGCTTGTGGTAAAAACATGAGTAAAGAAACTTTTGACACTTTAGGTCATCAAAAAGAAGTTAATTACGCTTTAAGAGCTGATATGACTGAGGATGAATTTGTAAAAGAAGTTATCACAGGGTTAAAAACACCACCACAATACTTCCCTAAAAATGCTATGATGAATAAGTCTATCAATACAGATATTGACACTATCATGGAAAAAGGAACTGTAGAATTAGATGTTGACACTTTCAAATCAATGTCGGAGCATAAAGAAGCGTTAGTACTAGATTGTAGAACACAACAAGAGTTTGCTAAAGCACATGTTCCTGGCGCTATGTTTATTGGTTTAGATGGTCAGTTTGCTCCTTGGGTAGGCGCATTAATTGAAGATATCAAACAACCAATTATTTTAGTTGCTCCATTTGGTAGAGAAGAAGAAGCAGTATCGAGATTAGCAAGAATAGGGTATGATAATTCTTTAGGGTTCTTAAAAGGAGGGATGCAAACTTGGACTGAAGCTGGATTAGCCACAGGAAGCTTAAAATCTATTTTGGCTACAGAAATGGAAGCTGATTTAGCTAAAGGAATTAACCTTGTTGACGTTAGAAAAGAGTCTGAATACCTTTCAGAACACGCTATTGATGCAGGAAATGAACCTTTAGACACAATCTTTGATAACCTCAACGCTTTTGATAAAAACGAAACTTACTATATCCATTGTGCTGGGGGGTATCGTTCGATGATTGCCGCTTCAATTTTAAAAGCGAACGGAGTAGATAATGTAATTGATGTACAAGGTGGTTTTAGAGCGATTAAAGACAATACCAACCTAACATTATCAGAATACGTTTGCCCAACAACACTTTTATAAGCTATAAAATTGAGGTAGAATACTTGAATTATAAAAGAGATACAATTAAAATTAACAAAAAACAACATAAAAAATGAGCTTAGAAAACATAGATTTTAACAAAGCAACCATCATTGATGTAAGAACGCCAGGAGAGTTTTCAATGGGAAAAGTAGAAGGGTCTATCAACATTCCTTTAAACGAAGTTCCAGACAGAATTGAAGAGTTTAAAAACATCGAAGGTGATATTATCTTATGCTGCGCAAGTGGAGGAAGAAGTGGTCAAGCTACCATGTTTTTACAACAAAATGGAATGACCAACGTGTACAACGGAGGTGGATGGCAAATGGTTGCTATGCAAGTTCTTTAAGAAATAAGAAAAGTTAATAATTCGTAAAAGCACCAACTATTTATTAGTTGGTGCTTTTTTTATCATATTTATGCAGCATCAACAAACCTATAAAAAGAAATATAGCCTTATTGAATTCTACAAGGCTTCTGTACTACTTGCTAAAGCCATTGTCCTTTTAGTACGAAACAATAAAAATAAAGTCATTGACCAACTATTTATACAACGGATACACCTCGCTGTAACAGAAGTAAATGGATGCCCGGTATGTTCATACGAACACACTAAAATGGCGCTAAAAAAAGGAATGAGTAATGAAGAAATCAGTAGTTTTTTAAGTGGTCAACAAAACTTTATCCAACCTTATGAAGCCAAAGCAATTGCTTTTTCACAACATTACGCAGCTACTAGAGGTTTTCCAAAAAACTATACTTACAATGCCATTATAAAAGAATATGGAACAGAAAAAGCAGCAGTTATTTTAGCAGCCATACAAATAATGATGGTCGGAAATATGTATGGACTCCCTTTTAGCGCTTTTAAAGCACGGTTAAAAGGAAAAGCATACTCAGATAGTACATTAGGGTATGAAATTTCCATGTTATTATTGGGAGGACTCTTACTCCCTATAGCTATCATACATGGCTTTTTAAAACTAGCTGTTGGGGTTTCTAATGATCATTTTGATCTAAGCCCTAGTTTTTAGTGAATAATACGCTATTTTGTGTTAATATTTAACCATTGGTTTTATCAAATTAAGCCTTACCTTTGTTATCAGAATTAATAAACTATTCTCAAAACTATAAAACGCATGTTAGACGTAATGAATGAAACTACAGAAATCCAAAAGGTATTAGAAACCTTAGGAGTAAAAGAAGTAAACAATGGAGCAGCAGTTGGTGCACATTGGTTTTCAACTAGAGGAGAAAAAATAGACTCTTATTCTCCTGTTGACGGAAAATTAATCGCTAGTGTAAATGCTGCTACTGAAGCAGATTATGAAGCGAGTATCTTAAAAGCACAAGAAGCTTTTAAATCATGGCGTAATGTCCCTGCACCAAAAAGAGGAGAGATTGTTCGTCAGTTTGGAGAAGAGTTACGTAAGCAAAAAGGTGCTTTAGGAGCCTTGGTTTCTTATGAAATGGGAAAATCACTACAAGAAGGGTTAGGAGAAGTTCAAGAGATGATCGACATTTGTGATTTTGCTGTTGGTTTATCAAGACAGTTAAACGGTTCTACTTTACACTCTGAGCGACCTAAACATAGAATGTACGACCAATATCATCCACTTGGAATTGTAGGTATTATTTCTGCTTTCAATTTCCCTGTAGCTGTTTGGAGTTGGAACACTGCTTTAGCTTGGATTGCTGGTAATGTTTGTATCTGGAAACCTTCTGAAAAAGCTCCTTTATGTAGTATTGCTTGTCAAAACATCATCAATAAAGTTATCGAAAAGAATGAGGATGCTCCTGACGGAATTTCTTGTTTAGTAATTGGTGACGCTGAAATTGGAAAATTAATTTCAAACGATAAAAGAGTTCCTTTAGTTTCTGCTACAGGTTCTACTCGTATGGGGAAAGCAGTTAATCAAGCTGTTGCTGCTCGTTTAGGAAAGTCGTTGTTGGAGTTAGGAGGAAACAATGCTGTAATTATTACTCCAAGTGCTGATTTAAAAATGGTACTGCCTGCTCTAGTATTTGGAGCTGTAGGAACAACTGGACAAAGATGTACTTCTACTCGTCGTTTAATTATACACGACTCTATTTTTGATGAGGTTAAAAATGTATTGAAAAATGCTTATGGACAATTAAAAATAGGATCTTCTTTAGATGAATCTAATCATGTTGGGCCACTTATCGATAAAGATGCTGTAAAAATGTACTTCGATGCAATAGAAGCTGTAAAAGCAGAAGGTGGAGAAATGCTAGTAGAAGGAAAGTTATTGGAAGGAGAAGGATATGAGAGTGGTTGTTACGTAGAACCATCTATTGCTATCGTTGAGAATAGCTATAAAATGGTTCAAGACGAAACGTTTGCACCTTTATTATACTTAATCAAGTACAGTGGAGATGTAAACAATGCAATTGACATCCAAAACGATGTACCTCAAGGGTTATCATCTGCTATCATGACCATGAACATGAGAGAACAAGAAGAGTTCTTATCGCAAGTTGGTTCTGACTGTGGTATTGCGAATGTAAACATTGGAACTTCTGGAGCTGAAATTGGTGGAGCTTTTGGAGGTGAAAAAGAAACAGGAGGTGGACGTGAGTCTGGTTCTGATGCTTGGAAAGTTTACATGAGAAGACAAACGAATACGATTAACTGGGGAACAGATTTACCTTTAGCACAAGGAATTAAATTTGATTTCTAAACAATCAATGTATCCAATACTAAAAAAGCCTCAAGTTGAATAACTTGAGGCTTTTTTTATAAGTGCTTTTCCCTAATTAATTTAAATCAAAATCAGGTTTAGGGGCTTTCATTAATTTTTTTCTCTTCGGCTTAATTTTGTTTACAAACATCACATTAATGTACTCGTCTTTTTCTGTGATTTTTGTTTTAGACATTCCGTTGTAAATTGACCAAGAGGTTTTGTCTTTAAACTCAAATTCTTTTTTCTCAAAAGTACCATCTTCAAAATACATATCTATTTCTACAATAATACTGTTTTGAACAACTGCTCTAGCAACATAGCAATCAGCTTGATCACCTGTTCTTACTGTTAAGATAATATTGTCGTGAGCCCCATCTTCTACTGGGTTGGCTCCTCTATTTTCAAATACTTTTCTATACTGCTCATAACATGATGTTTCTTGAGCAAAAACATTCATAAAAATACCGAATGTGATGAATAAAAATGAAACGTAAATTTTTTTCATAATCCCCTTTTGTGTTTTAATAGTTAACAAATATAGTAAAAACATAACCAAATTTATGCCACTTTTTTTCGATTTAAGTTTTGAATCTCATTTTATAGAAGTATTCTGCTCAGTTAATTTGTTGGCGATTAAACTCAATTAAAGCTTTCCAGCTGTAATAGCTTCCCAATCCTCAGCGCTCATATCAACAAACTCAAAAAGAGGTTCATCAAAAGGATCTGAAAGTGTCGCCTCTGGCCATATTGTTTCATAAGCTCTTTTAAATATCGCCACCAATTCATTGTCATTAAAGGGATAGGCCATACCTGCAAATTCAGATATTCTTTTATTGGGTCTAGAAATTAAATCGTCTAAGCATAAACGTATAAGGTTATTCTCGTCCTCAAGATAGCCATCTTTATATAAACGTTTACGCATAGTACGAATATCTGCATCAAAATTCGCTAAATCTGACATTGGATCTGGATAATTAACAGCACGCCCCGACGTAGTTAGGTCTCTCAAATATTGATTAACTAATTCTTTACGTATTTTCATGGATGTAAATTACTAAATTTATTTTTTATACCCTCTTAAGTTCTAAACTCATTATTATTTTTTTAGTTAACGCTACGCATTAACTTTTTAAACTATAAAATTACAACTTTATCAATTTTGTAGTTACGTTACTTTTTTCATTGTAGATGTTTGCTATATATATCCCAGGTTTTATTGAAGAGATATCAATAATAGAAAATTCTTTATATAAAAAAACTTTGAAAATTTGGTGACCTTGATTAAGGTCTATAATTTCTAATATACATTTAGAACTCAATTTGTTTGGCTGATTTATATAAATATTAATATTATTTTTTGCTGGATTTGGTGCAAGGGTTACTACTAGCTCGTCATTATGTATTTTGTTAGAGCTGTTATCCATCGACTCTGTTTGTATAATCGTATACTTTTTTACCCAATAATTAGCTACTCCAACCATTTCATTATAATCGATACGATTTAAAGCCAACACCACTCCAAACTTCGTGATATACTGCTCAACAATTATATGATTGTTATCATTTGAGTTATATTTAATTTTAATATAACTTAAAGTATTTTCAATAGAATCATTTTCCAACAGTATCGTTCCACTATTATAGTACCCCTCTAATTCGTTTATACCTATTGAATCTAAATTATGTCGTAAAGCGATATAACTATTGAACTTGACCTTAGGAGAGATGTATGTTTTTTCTTTAGGAAGAACAAAATCACATTTTTTATTCCTCGTTCCTTTGAATGAAATAGTAGTCTTAGGACTGCATATTAATTTTGATAAAGGGCCATTTAACTTATTATAGTCAATCGATTCATGGCAATGGCCAATGGGTCTATCTTGGGAAAATATAGAGTTTACCTTTGATGAAAGGAAGATAAATAGAATTAAGAATAGAAACTTCATTTTTGTTTGATTTAAAAATTATCTACTAACAGTAACTGAAAATATGCAGGTAACATCTTCTCCTATATCACCAACTCCAGGCGATAAATAATCAGTACATACTAAACTGAAAGGAGGCCATGTAAAAGGAGATACGTAACCATCAATACATAAATTTGTCGCATCTTCCATCTCTGTTTCGCCAAAAATCCCATTTGTAATAATACTACAGACCGGATGCCAACCATTGCATGTTTTCATCTCTAAACGAAATACATAAACTCCGCCCATAACAAGATGACCACTATTATTCCTACAATCCCACCTAATATCTCCTTGATGTATATTACAGTCTTCTACTAAAATATCTCTTATTAATTGTCCTTCACGAGAATATATCGTAAGATGATATCCGATTATTCCATACGCATTTGGCTCTCCTTCATAAGGAGCACTTGGCCCAAACTCTAATATTTTTAGCGTATCATTTAGCCCTCCTTCTTCTGTTGGCGTTACTGTATTTGGCGCTATTAGTTGTTTACTATATATTGTCGTATTCATATACTTACCAGCATCAACATTTGTCATGATGGTATCAGCATTGATATAACAATCAGATTTAAAATGAATCCCCTCCAGAGCTACCGAATATTCTCTAAGTACTGTATCAGCTATAATTATGCTTTCACTTGTTTCTCCAGTATTCCATTTAATTGAAATTTGATCTCTTATCTTATCTTTTTGATTTTGAGATAAATTACAATCATCATCTTTAATATCAATAACCGCTGTTAATCTTTTATTACAACAGCCCTCATTCTCCTCAATAATTCTGACACTGATTTCATCAACAAACCATATATTCACCTCTTCTGTATCATTATCACAATTATATTGATTATCAGAAGCATTAACAATGATTGTAGTACTTTCTGTAGGATAGATTGTTATACCATTACCTTGAGCATTACTGTATATAGGTATATTAGGAAAAGAAGACCAATTGTATGTATAATTCAAATTTGATCTTGGAGGTTTTAAATTAACCTTTGGCGTTTCTCCACAACAAAAAAACATATCCTGAAAATTTCCTATTTCAACACATCTAATTCTAATTAATTTTGTTACAGAGACCCAAGGATTACATTCATTACCGACTGCTAATTTTATTCTATAATATTTATCACATTCAAAATTCCCGCCTTTTCCCTCAAGGAAAGACTTTAAATCTATTATTCCTGCTTGTTCTGCTTCGAACCATGCTGAATATTCTACTCCTACAGGGGTCCAATCTGAAAGAGATTCCTGTATCGACCAAAAATAATTATCCTCTCTCAATGAAGCAGAGGCATCTGCTATAACTGGATGATTAACACAATATTCCGAATCTATGTCAAACAATGGCACTGGATCATTATTGCTGCAAAGCCCATCAATATATGCATATCCATAATGACCACTTAAACTACAGTCTGCAGTAACAAAAAGAATACTTACTTCTTGCCCAATGTAATTGCTTAAATCGATACATACAGTTGACCAATCTCTATATGCTAACACCCCTATTTCTGCAAAAAAAGGGTCATTAACATCTGAAACCCATTGAGACATATCAATAACGTTATTGCCAAAAGGTGAAAAATTAGGAAAACCACTTCCCGTATATATTACATAACTAAAAAATGGTTTCTCATTTGCTTCATGTTCATTTGCTAATGCCCCAGAATTGGGATCCTCTAAAACCATTGAATACCTGAAGCTGAAATTAGCATTACTACTGTTTACATTAAAAGTATATTTTGCAAGATCTGCTTCAGACTCTACATTATTATTACCAAGACGAAGAGAATAGCTACCTTCATCTACCATTGGTAAGTTCACACCTAAAGAAAATAATATAGGATCTAAGCCAGCTTCAACTACTGTATGCCTTCCGGTAACTTCTTCCATAGTTACAGCTCCAAGATCAACAACTCCCGCTACATTTACACCTGTATAAGTTGTCCAGTTTGAAAGATTATTATTTTCAAAACCTCCGTTATTACAGGGACTTTGTGAAATTATACTATTACTGAAAAACAATAGTAAAATGCAATAAAAGAAAAGTCTATTATCCATCTAATTCGATTTATTTTTATTCATGAATATTATAGCTATAAACAATTATACAAAAAATCAGCAACACATTTGTGTTTTTCTATAGTTTTTGGCTTTTTGTAGGAAATTTACATTAATTAAACAAAAAACCACTCTAAACTTTTTATAGTATCTATGAGGCCTGTAGTGTTCTTTATTCATTTGTATTACGACTTATAATTTGCCTATTCTAGTACCTTTCTACCATATCAAAACCCAATAACCTGCGCTTTTTTCAAGTATATTTACTCTTCTACTCCTAATAGAAAAAATCATGTTAGTGAAAACCTTTGGTAGTGCTGTATATGGTGTTGATGCCCTCACCATTACAGTTGAAGTCAATATTGGGCAAGGAG
>JAOASC010000014.1 GCA_025210295.1 Flavobacteriales bacterium
AGTTTGCACTGATTTTGAGTAGAAATTTTCTCAAATTTTCGAAGGAATATCGGGATATTTCGAGAGAATTTGAGGAAATTTATGCCAAAAGCAGGCAAATTCTTTGAAAAAATCATCTTCATCCAATCTTCACTTTAAAAAACGCTTCAAAATATCCCGATATTCTTTCAGAGTTTTTAAAGCAAATCTTAAATAAATCTGATTTTCTGTGATAGATATTTTTAATCGAAATCAGGTTAATAAATTCCCTTTCGGGGAGATAAAAAATATGGAAGAGTTGTAATGCTTGAGTTTTCTTAATCAATCGATTACAACTCTTTTTTTTAATGTGTACACTGCCTGGTGTAAAGAATTATAAATTATTTTGCTTTTAATCCTTTACACAAAATTTGAGACAGTATCAGAAAGAAAGAAGAAGAAGAAACCGCCTGGAACCCGCGCGATGATTGGCCTATAATGCGCAGGGAGGGTAAATATTGCGCATGAACGCCTCAATACTGCGCATGAACCATCAGATATTGCGTAGGAACGCCTCAATACTGCGTATGAACCATCAGATATTGCGTAGGAATTCCAAAATATTGCGCAGGAACGCCTCATAATCCCGCAGGAATGATTAAAACCTGCGATGGAGAGGTAAAAACTGCGCAGGAACAACATATTTATGCGCAGAAAGTTGCTATCCCTGATTTTCAATCAGGGATTATAAAGTTCAGAATTTCCAATTCGCAAAATGTTGGATTAAAAATCTTCTGCTCCAAACCTGTGAATTGCAAATTCACAGGAGCTAGGGTTTCTTAGGCTATGCATTACTGCTTAATAATCTTCCAGGTACTCTTTTCCTCGCCAATAACAATTACCATTACATACAAACCTGCAGGTTTGCTGCTTAGGTTAATGTTATTGCTTTGCGAAAGGCTGTTGGTTTTGTACACCAAACTACCACCCGAGGAGAATACCTGTATGGATGAATTGTTATTCAACTGCTCATAACCCAATATATCTACCCGCAATTGACCACGGGTAGGGTTGGGATAAATCTTAATCTCCTTTTCTGCCAATACTTCGGTTAAGAAATCTTCATCTTGCTCGAAAGCAAATTGCTCACTTTCATTACCAATGGCAGAAGATTTTGTACTGCCCAAGTTAATGGTTCGGCTTACACGGTTGCCTGCAGCATCGTAGGCGAAGTTGATGGTTTGGCTTATTCCGCTTGTAATATAAAACAAGAAAAGAAATATTATTATAATTTTCATTTAAATTCCTTATTAGTTTTTATTAGATAACAGTTCCTTTAACTCTGGAGAGAAGTGAGACCAAACAAGGTAAAAGAATTTTCCATTGGGAAGAATAATTTTACACCCCTCTTCTTTTTCTTTTAGAGTGAACACTATTGTTTCATTTTTAATTTTTACTTTGCTTATTTTAAGAATTAACTGTTGACTTTTATAATTTAATATTTTAAAAGTCTTGATAATTAATTTATCGTTAGATATTGTAATATTACTCACAGTATTATTAACTGTGCGTAAACACTTAAGTAATCCTCCAATATTGAAAACAACCATAACCATAGTAAGAAATATTCCGAAGTATTTTATGCCTTCGCTTCTTGCACTGAATATCATGAGAAAAGAAAAAAATCCTATCAAAAGAGGAGAAAGATAAAAATATTGATTGATATTTCTTTTGCTTTTACGCAAGTAGGATTCTCCATTTGAATTTAGTTTATATTCCATTTTTTAATGATTATAATTATATAATGCTTGAACATCTGAAACTGTAGAATAAGCTGTACCAACTGGAACAGAAAGATATCTAAAGGCGTTAACAGGATTGGGTCTAACTATCATGCCCTGCAATGATAATACACTACCACCACCAGCAACAAAGGTTGCAAAATCATTGGTAAATCCACCAACACCTTGACCTATTCCAATATCGTTATATGAAGCTCCAAAAGACATGTCTACTCCTTTTCCAATCCAGCCTCCCAAATTAGATGGAGTTGCAATTCCTGCACTTGTGTTGCCTTGTAATAAATGGAATAGCTTAACACTACTTGAACCAACACGTGCGGCTCCGTCAATTATAACAGCCGTACTTAAACCTGCTGTTAGTACTTCCCCTCCAGCTCCGGCAGCAACTTCAAGTAATCCCAATCCCATACCTAAACCAGCATTTCCAACTTCTCTCCAATCAACACTACCAGCCCAGTCATAAATTGCTTTTTGTGTACTTAAAATATAAGAATGACCATAAATCGTCACACCCAATTCACTTACCTCATACATACCATTTTCGGCAGAAATTGTAAATACCGAACCATTATCAAATGCTGCAGAAATCTGGGTGCCATTCATTGTTGAAGCCAGATTGGAACCATATTTTTTTGCACTGGCAAGTAGGGCAGAATACCTGTTCATAGCAGCTCTGAAATATTTACAAAAAGTCTCGAATAGGTATACTGACTAGTCCTAAAAAGGGCTGTTTCATCTATTTGAGGCAGTTTCTTTATTTTATACAAGGATTTTATCTTCTATTGCTTTTTCTAGATCACCTAGTGTGATAGGCAATCTTTGGATATCCTTTTTCGCTTTTATCCTTAAAATCCATGATGCAATTTTTGTTATAAAAGGATCTCCCTCTGGACTGAAATATTTACTAGCATCAAATTTAGATACATCTACTCCAAACTCTATTGAAAATGATTCAATAAACTCTTCTACATCATCTCCATAAATTTCTAGATCGGTTTCTAAATCCAAGTTTCTAGTTAATTTAAACTTATAAGTTCCTCGTTGCTTTGTAATAAAGCTTTTAAGGTTTTCAGAAATAGAACTTGACATATTTACTCTTTATTTACTTTCATTATGAACTAAAATACCATTTGCAAAATAGTTATTACTATTAAATATTTTTGACAGGTTATAAGTTTTTATTGATTCCTTATATTGAATGATTTCAATTACCTGAACTTTTTTTAATTTATTCTTCTTGATAGTGAAGCAAAAGTCTGATACTTCTAACCTCTCTGTTTCTAGGCCGTAAGCCTTTTGCGTTTTTTCAGGATTGAAAGAACACCAGTCTTTTCCTTCCACATAATAAGGGTGGTCATCTGTACTTATTATATTCTCTCCATTTCTAAAGGCTATTTTAATTAGTCTGTGATGGATGGGGTCTTCAATCTGCTGGACAATGTTTACTTCCAGTTTTTTAGCTTTGAAGTTATATGTTAAAACAGAATCCCCTACAACAATATTTTCAATATTCTTGTAGGTCATATCTCCCATTGTTACCTTGGTCCCTGCTGCAAAACACTTAAAATCATTTAAAATACGACCATAATTGTATGGGTCAATACCATGGTTGTTCAACTGCCTGGTATTTTCTTGACTTCCATGGTACAATATTTCTCCATAGAGCCAAAGCCAACCAACATAAGGAACAAATCTTCCGACAGCTCTTCCTAACACTCGCGTCCCCATAACCCTAGTAGACATCTTTTGAGGAAATGCCTTTGAAAGATATTTGGAGGCTATAGAAG
>JAOASC010000015.1 GCA_025210295.1 Flavobacteriales bacterium
GCTATTCACTACTATCGTTATTGCATCTGTATCTGTACACATCGTCGCATTCTGAGTTCCTGTTACCGTATAAGTCGTTGTGCTGGTTGGTGTAACCGTATGTGTTTGACCAGCACCAAGACCATTATCCCAGCTATAAGCATCAGCTCCCATTGCGGAAAGACTTACCGAAGCGCCCTCACAAATGGTAGTAACACCAGCATTTGCTGTAACTGTTGGCCCTGCTATTACTGTTATCGTAATATCTTCGGTATCTGAGCAACCTGAAGCATTGGTTCCAGTTACGGTATAAGTATTGGTTGCTAAAGGAGTAAATGCTGTACCATCCGTCACTCCATTATTCCATGAATAGTTTACAGTTCCTGTACCTGAAAGTGTCACAGAAGTTCCTGAACAAATTGTACTACTTCCCGAATAATTGATTCCTACTGTTGGTAGCGCTCCAATAGTCACCCCTATTGTTGTACTATCAACACACCCATTAGCATCTGTTCCAACAACCTTATATAAACCATTAATCGTAGGCGTAAAGCTAACACCATCTGTCACCCCGCTATCCCAAACATAAGATACACCTCCACCTCCAGTTAAAGTAACGCTTTCTCCAGCACATATACTTGTTCCAGGAGAAGCATTTGCTGTAATGGTTGGAGGAGTATTCACAGTAATTGTTATCGTAGCTACACTATCAGAAGTATTTGGGGCAACACAATACCCTTCACCTGCCACACTATAAGTTGTCGTTGTTGTTGGGCTCACCCAAATGGTATCTGTTGAATCAACTAAAGTTCCTGTTGCGTAGGAACCTGTATACCAAAACCATTCTCTCGTTGAATTTAAAGAACTTGAAGAATTAAGCACCAATTGTACAGAATCTCCTAAGCATATTTGAGCTGATGGCGTTGACGGATTTATTTGAGGGACATTAGCTTGAATACATTGTTGAAAAAAATGCACAGCTCCAATAGAATCTGTATCTGGTTGACTAGGAGGGCTAATCATTGATACAGCGTTTGCATTATTTTCGTCGGTCATATCTCCTATTGCTCCAACGATTAATTTATCATTATCTACCGCTATACAAGATCCAAAAGTAGTTTGCCCAATATTATGAGAGGCTGGAATCAATTGAGTTCCTACACCATAACCAGCCACCCCAAATGGATCGAGCTCATAAGAATAAACTGCTCCCCTAAAAAAAGTAAAACCAGCGCTTTCAGCTGGAGCACCAACGAAAAGCTTATTTCCTTCCATTTCTATTGCTGCTCCATATCCCCCAAACGACAAATTAGTAGTCACATTAGAGACTCTTCCCCCCAACAAATTCCATGTTGTTGAATTCAACCTCTCGAACACTTCTATTTTACCTACTACTTGAGTTCCTACATTATGTCGTGGTGCTCCAGACACGATTCGATCTCCCTCAATTCCTACGGCAAGACCATACTCATCAAAAGGATTCCTTCCCGTCAAGACTTTCTTTTGCACAAAATTCCAAGTTGCACCAGTTTTTTCATAAATGTAAATTGCTCCTGAATTGACTACATTATTCATCCCATTTTGATCTCGATCCTGTTGTGGAGCGCCAACAACAGCTCTCCCTGCACTTGTAATCCCAACAGAAAAACCAAAATGATCATTAGTCACACGATCAAAGGCTACTACTTTTTGCACAAAATTCCATACACCTGTATTGTCTTTTTCATAAAAATATGCACTTCCACCATCAACACCTACAGTCACTCCATCTGCCTCTATCTGATCTGATCTTGCCCCGACAATCATCATATCGCCATCCAAATCCATTGACCAACCAAACAATCCAGAGGGAAGACCTCTATCAGGGGCTACCATTTTCCTAACAAATGTCCAAGTATTCCCTACCAATTCATACACATAAATAGAGCCAGATCTAAAAACATAGTTACCTCCGATTTCATCTGTAGCATCTTGTGGAGCTGAGACTAATATCTGTCCCTCATGAATTTTTACTGAGTAACCAAATGTACCAAGTGCAATTCTATCAGGAGCAACTATCTTTTGGTAAAAATCCCATTCTCCATTATTATTTCTCTTATACACAATAGCAGACCCAGCAAAATCTACATAGTTTGATTCATTTTGATCCTCATCATCTCCTGGAATCCCAACAATAGCGAAGTCTCCATTGACATCTACTGAAGCTCCAAAGACGTCAAAACGTTGCCTGTTAGCATCTACTTTTTTCTGTAGATAATCATAAGTCTGGCCATTTATAGCCAGACAAAAAAACAATATAGTAACACCTATAATAAATCTTAACATGTTTCACACTTTAGAAGCAAAAACTAAAATTAGTTTTTTTTTTAGTTTTCCAAAACTCTAGTTTCATCTATTATCAACTTTAGCTTGGAATTACATTTTAGAAAACAACACATACATTCCCCTCTTTGATTTCAGAAGTTCCATCGTAATAATCGACCTCAACATAATAAACATAAACACCAGAAGGTACCAGTTCGCCTCCAAAAGCACCATCCCAACCGATCTCTTTATCGGTTGATTCAAACATTTTATTTCCCCATCGATCAAAAACAACAAACTTTAAAGATTCAAAACCTTTCCCTCTTACATAGAACACATCATTATCTCCATCGTTATTAGGTGAAAATACATTCGGCAAAAACAAATGATAATCACACGATTCTGTTAAATGCACACTTGCTTCAACATCTACTACACAATTGTTTGCATCTTGAACAGTCACTGTATAAACTCCTTCTCCCACCTCCGAAAGCACCGAAGAAGTTTCTCCTGTACTCCATTCGTAACTATATGGAGCAACTCCATTTGCTTCAACACTAACCTCTCCATCAACATCTCCAAAACAAACGGTATCGTCCTTAGCGACGACCACTAACTCTGGATAAACTTCAATATTTATTGTATCAGATGCATTACAAACACCATTTGTTGTATAAACAATCTCATGTACTCCTTGACCTGCAATTGCAGCATCAAAAGCCCCTGTTACAGCATCCACGCCAACTCCTTGCCATGTTCCCCCTGGAGTAATCGCCTCTAAAACCTGAATTGGAACTCCTCCACACAGTGGGAGAACAGGGGTAATTGTAGCATCTTCTTGTTCATTAACTAGAACTGAAACACTTGACTCTCCAGGACATCCATTTGCACTTGTCACTAACACCGTATATAAATTTGTACCTACAGTAGGAACAAAAGGAACTCCATCAACCACGCCATTACCCCATGTTGGATTCAGTCCATTTCCTAAAGCTGTTAACTCAAGTGTATCCCCCTCACATAAACTTTGTCCTCCTGCTGAAGAAAAAGCCGTTACATTAGGTGATTCATTTACCGTTATTGATTGGGTAGCTGTACCCACACAGCCATTTACATCTGTTCCTGTTACGGTATATACAATATTATTTCCTATCGGTGGATAATAAGCCATATTATCAACAATTCCAACATCCACTCCAGCACTATCCCAAACATAGGTTACCCCACCAAAACCTGTTAACAACACTGAATCTCCTGAACATATAGAACCAGACGGAGACACGGACGCACTAATTGCTGGCAAGCTAAACACCTCGACATCTATGGTATCAGCTCCCGTACATCCATTTGCATCTGTTGCAGTAACTACATACTCTGTACTTCCTAAATTTGGTATAAAAGCAACTCCATCGGCAACTCCATTATTCCATGTGTAGGTAGTAGCTCCGCTTCCTGTTAGAGTTAAACTCTCCCCTATACATAGAGAATCATTTGGAGAAGCATTAGCAGCAATTACAGGTAAATTATTAACAACAATAGTAATCACATCCGAATCTGTACATCCTGTAGCATTTTGTGTTCCTGTTACGGTATAAGATGTAGTAGTACTAGGAGAAACAGTATGACTTTGACCACTTCCTAACCCATTTCCCCACAAATAAGAATCTGCTCCAGCAGCAGATAATGTAACTGAAGCCCCATCACATATTACTGTAAGACCAGAACTAGCTGTTACCACTGGTCCAGCCACAACAACTATTGTTGTATCTTCAGTATTAGAACACCCCGAAGCATTTGTTCCTGTCACCGTATATGTAGTCGTTGTTGTTGGTGTAAAAGCTACTCCATCTGAAACACCATTATCCCATGAATAGCTTGTAGTGCCTGTTCCTGACAATGTTATTGAAGTCCCAGAACATATTGTATCACTACCTGTATAATTAATTCCTACAGTAGGTAATGTTCCCACAGTCAAATTAATGGTTGTACTATCTACACAACCATTAGCATCTGTACCGATAACTTTGTATGTACCGTTAACTGTTGGTGTAAAACTAACTCCATCTGAAACGCTATTATCCCATACATAAGTAACACCACCACCACCTGTTAAGGTCACACTTTCACCCGAACATAATATTGTACCTGGCGAAGCATTGGCTGTAATTGTTGGTGTAGCATTCACTGTAATAGTTATGGTTCCTACACTATCAGAAGCATTTGAAGTAATGCAATACCCTTCACCAGCAACACTATAGGTCGTCGTAACAGTTGGACTCACCCAAATGGTATCTGTAGAATCTACAAGAGCTCCTGTTGCATAGTTCCCTGTATACCAATACCAATCTCTGGCTGAATTTAAAGAACTTGAACCACTAATTACCAATTGTATAGAATCTCCTAAACAAATTTGAGCAGAAGGGATAGATGAACTAATTTGAGGAATATTCGCTTGATTACACTGTAAGAAAAAGTGAATAGCCCCTACAGAATCTGTATCTGGCAAACCTGGAGGACTAACCATCGGAATAGCGTTTGCCCCATTTTCATCGGTCATATCTCCAATTGCTCCCACTATTAGTTTATCATCATCTACAGCTATAGAATTTCCAAAAGCCACTTGCCCTGTATTATGAGGCACAGGCAAAATTGGTACTCCTGCGCCATAACCCGCTGGACCTGAAGAACTTTTTTCATAAAGGTAAACATTTCCTTTTCCAAAAGTAAAACCAACACTTTCAGCTGGAGCACCTACAAATAGTTTATCTCCCTCCATTTCTATTGAGGTCCCATAAGCACCTAAAGAAAGGTTAGTTAACACATTAGAGACTCTTGTTCCCAATGAATTCCAAGTGGTAGCATTTACTCTTTCAAAAACTTGTATTTTTCCAACTACTTGCGTTCCTACATTATGTCGAGGAGCACCTGCAACAATTCTATCATCTGAAATCCCTACGGCAAATCCAAATTGATCATCAGGACTTCTATTATTCAAGACTTTCTTCTGAACAAATCCCCAAACTGCTCCAGTTTTTTCATAAATATAAATAGCCCCTGCATCAGTTATTGTATTCAATCCATTTTCATCTAAATCTTGCTCAGGAGCACCTACAACTGCTCGCCCATCCCTTGATATAGCAACAGCATGCCCATATTCATCATCACCGTTTCTATCAAACGCTACTTTCTTTTGAACAAAATTCCATACACCTGAACTATTTTTTTCATAAAAGTAGACACTTCCACCTCTTGTTGTAAAAGTGATTCCATCTTCTTCAAGGGGATCTTCAGTAGCGCCTATGATCATTAAATTGCTATCTACAGCTAAAGACCAGCCAAAAAAGCATTTTATATTTCCTCGATCTGGTGCTACAATTTTTTGCGTAAATGTCCATGTAGAACCAACCAGTTCATATACATATACAGATCCAGACTTATTGATATTGTTGTTCCCTGTTTCATCGGTATAATCATGAGAAGCAGCAACAAAAATTTGTCCTTCCTCAATAGCTACAGCCGATCCAAACAATGCCCCATTAATTCTATCTGGCGCCACTAATTTTTGATACACATCCCAGTTACCATTATAACTTCTTTTATACACAATAGCAGAACCAGCAGAATCTATAAAGTTTTGCTCATTCTCATCCTCATCGTCTCCCAACATCCCTACAACAGCAAAATCACCTTCTACATCAACGGATAATCCATAGTTATCAAAAGCTTGCCTATTAGCATCGACTTTTTTTTGAATATGGTTATACTGAGCCTTTAAAACAAGACTAAAAACCACAAGAATTCCTATTAACAGAATTTTTTTCATCATTATAACACCTAACTTTAGCTAGTAAATATACTTTTTTTTTTAAGACTTTCAAAAAGAAGTATTTAGCTCAAAAGCAATTCCATTTTTTTACTCATCAATAACTAATGCTTCACCCTTAATTCTGCTACTTTTATATAATTTTATTTAAACTTTTTTTAATGAAAAATGAAAGACTGACCCCTTACCAAATTCACTTCTCACACCTATTTTCTGTTGGTGAGCTTCAATAATATGCTTAACTATCGACAACCCTAAACCTGTACCTCCTGCATGTCTTGCTCTACTTTTATCTACTCTATAAAAGCGCTCAAACAAACGGCTTAAATGCTCTTTAGAAATACCTATTCCATCATCTGCTATTTCGATCAACACATGATCCTCAGCATCAAACAGTTTTACTTTTGTAGCTCCGTTTTCATTACCATAGTTTATCGAGTTGTTAATTAAATTAATCAACACCTGCTCTATTTTATCTTTATCACAAAACACTTTTTTACTCTCAAAATCTGACAAAAGCGACAAAGTAACCTTTTTCGTTTTTGCTTTAATTTCAAAACTATCCAACACATCTTGAACCAAGGCAACAATATCAACTGAATCTTGGTGCAACACAATCCTTCCTGTTTCGATTTCAGTAACCATATCCAAATCCTCTACCAATCTAGTCATCCTGTCCACTCCCTTATTGGCTCTCTCCAAAAAAACACGGTTCATTTTTTCATCTTCCAAACCTCCCTCTAACAACGTTAAAATATAACCTTGAATACTAAAAATAGGTGTCTTTAACTCATGTGCTAAATTCCCTAAAAACTCTCTCCTATACTCCTCTTGCTCTTTTAACTTTTCTATTTCTTCACTCTTTATTTTTCCCCACTTCATCACTTCTTTTTCTGCTTCCCCTAAAACATCCTCCCCCATACTTAAATCCACTTCTTTATACCCTGAGTCATTACTATGAATCACACGGTATAACAGACGAATTTTGGACGTTATTAAGCTTTCTAAGAAAAAATAAACGACCCCATAGCTAATCGCAAAAGATGCAACTGCCACGACAAAGAAACGAGACACATATATTCTTTCATCAAACACTATTTGAAACAAACTAGAGATCACAACAGAAGCTACCGCTAATATTGAAGCCACTACTAACGAAAACTGTTTAGGCGTTTTAATTTTTTTCATAACAACTAACCTTTATTCGCCACAAAGATACACCCTTTATTTGGATATTTTACTTCTTTAAACCCCTGTTAAATACTGTTAAAGAGCAACATCTTTTTAATTTATGATGTATTTTTGATATGCTTTGTGATTATGGTTAAAAAACATTTAATACTCATTTTATCAATATTAAGTAGTACTGCACTAATCGGTATTATTGCAATTCAAGCTTTTTGGATCATGAGTACTATTAATCAAAGAGAGCTACAATTTGATGCTGCCATTAAAAAATCTCTTATTGAAGTTATACACAATACCAATAGATATGAAGCTATAAAAAAGTTAAATTCAGACAAAAAGACGCAACAATTATACAACCTCCTAAACAACAACCTGAACCTATCTAAACAGTTAGGCAGCAACACTCTGGATAGCACCCTAACGATTAATGGAAATCTTCAAGAACTTTGGGGGAACCAGCAGAACATTATGGAGGAATTAGTAAAAGAACTTTTTACTCAAAACTCATATAAAACAATTGAAGAAAGAATACCTCAACCAACTTTAGACAGCATTATTGGATCTGTTTTCACAAAAAACGGCCTTAAAGTCAAGTATTATTTTGGTGTATTTGACAGAGCTAACAACCTAATATACACCAACAAAAGTGATGCTATTGATCAGCTTTTAAAAAGCGACTATCGTTTAAACCTATTCCCCAATGATTTTTTTGGATCGCCAGCTTATCTAGGGTTTATGATTCCCCACCAACGAGCCTATGTCTTCAAATCTATGAGTCTACTTTTAATCCTTTCCACCCTTTTTATCATCATAATTATTTTTACTTTTTATCACACATTCACCATTATATACAAACAGAAAAAAATCTCTATCATAAAAAATGACTTCATTAACAACATGACGCACGAACTTAAAACACCTATTTCTACCATATCACTTGCTTGTGAAGCACTTAGTGACAAAGATTTAGGAAGTTCTGAAACGACTAGAAACAGGTTTGTTTCAATGATAAATGAAGAAAATAAAAGACTAGGGGTTCTTGTAGAGAACGTTCTCCAAAGCGCAGTATTGGACAGAGGTGAAATCCAACTTAAACCAGAACCACTTGATATCAACTCCATTATTGAAAAAGCAGTTAAAAACGTTATTATTCAAGTTGAGAAAAAAAACGGAACAATTGCTATCGAATCAAAAGCCACAAACACCAATATTATTGCTGACAGAGTACACATCACCAATGTCATCTACAACTTATTGGATAACGCTAATAAATACACCCCAGAGTCTCCAAAAATAAACATTTCTACAGAAGATGTTGTGAATGGAATAGTAATCAAAATAAGAGACAACGGAATAGGTATCTCAAAAGAGAATCAACAAAAAATATTCGATCGACTCTACCGTGTTCCAACAGGCGACAGACATGATGTAAAAGGCTTTGGACTTGGATTAAGCTATGTTAAAGCAATTATTGACAAACACCACGGAAAAATTACAATAAACAGTTCTCTTGGAAAAGGAACTACTTTTAGTATTCATCTACCATTAAAACCAGAAAATTATGAGCAAAAAAATTAAAGTACTACTTGTTGAGGATGACCCTAATTTAGGGCTTCTTTTATCTGAATACATTAACGCCAAAGGCTACGAATGTACACTAAGAGTGAACGGACAAGAGGGATACGACACTTTCATTAAAGACGATTTTGATTTCCTAATTTTCGATGTAATGATGCCCATCAAGGATGGCTTTACACTAGCCAAAGAAATTAGAGGAATTGACAAAGAAATTCCTATACTATTTTTAACAGCAAAATCTTTAAAAGAAGACACACTAAAAGGTTTTAACGTTGGCGCTGACGACTATATGACCAAACCATTTAGCATGGAGGAACTGCTTGCAAGAATGAATGCTATACTCCGAAGAATTCCAACGCAAGACGAAAACGAAAGCGGACATTATGAAATCGGCTTTTTTGACTTTGATTATAATCAGCAAATCCTTTCTCATGGTGAGGAATCCAATAAGCTTACAACTAAAGAGAACGAGCTTCTTAAGCTACTTTGCAAAAACAAAAACGGGGTACTAGAACGAAACGATGCCTTAAAAGCCGTTTGGGGAGATGACAACTATTTCAACGGAAGAAGTATGGATGTTTATATTGCTAAACTCAGAAAACACCTAAAAGCTGATCCCAGCATTGAAATAATCAATATCCACGGTAAGGGCTTTAAACTTCTAGCAAAGTAATTTTAACATTATACTGAAATAAAAAAACCGTAGCGCTATAACTCTACGGTTTTTTTATCAAATTTATTTAAAATTCAACTCATCAAAATCTGCGATTTCAGATAATAAATGCAACTTTTGAATAACAAAATCCTCCCTTTTACTCACAAACACTTCCTCATTATTCTCTTCTGAATCCTGATTCACATTTTCCCTCACCTCTTTCTTTTTTGTCAGAAAATCAATACTCATTTCCCTTATTACTACTGGTCCATTTTCCACACTTAAGTTATAAGCAACCAGTTCTAAATCAGATTTCTGACACCTAAAGATATAGCTCCATGCCCCATACTTCCCATAATCATAATGAATATACAACTTCTCATTTTTTATTTTCAAAGAGAGCACTGGAGGAAAACATCCCCCTCCATCCTCATTTTCAGACGAAAAACACTTTAGGTTTTTGATTGCCAAATAATATCGATCAGCACGAGTCAAATAAACCAAAATACCTCGTCTATTTCGGTCTACTTCTTTTCCAAATCTATTGACAACAAACTTCTCCTCTTCAGTTCCTTTTACTATTACAACACAATCATCTACTCCATCGTTATTCAAATCTCCCTGAACTCTATCTACCTCCTTATACCCATTGGGCACAGAATAGCTTTTCTTGCTATTTTGGATAGAACAACTCATCATTCCTCCAATGCTTATTAAGAGTACTAAAACTTTATTCATCAAACATGATTTGTACAACATTTAGATTACCCGCTCAAACACATTACTTTTTAGCTTATAAAGAACCTAAACATTGAGTTTAGCGTAAATATCAACACTAATATACTTCCCTTTTTTTACTTCACAATCTTTCATTCTTCCCTCATATTCAAAATCTAGTTTTGACATTGCCTTTTTACAATTTAAATTATCTGACTCTACAAAACCTTCAATTCGATGTATCCCTAGCTCATTAAAACCATAATCACAGATTAATGGCATCACTTCTGTCATGATTCCTCTCCCCCAAAACTCTGGAAGTAACCAAAGACCAATTTCGGCTTTATTATGTTCTTTTGACCATCCATTCAACCCAGCCGCTCCATAAAACGTCTGCTTATCGACTGAACAAATGGCCCACCAAAATTGCTCAGCCTCTTGAAACCAAGACATCTGCTCTTTTGTGGCTTCGAGGCTATCAAAATTCACTCCATAATACGCTATGACTTGAGAATTAGAGAGCCCTTTATAAACATTATAAAGATCCGTTTCTTCTATTTCTCTTAACAAAAGCCGTTTTGTTTGGATAGGCAAAACCTTTTTTTGTTCATTTTCCATACCATACAATTTTAAAACAAAAATCACCGTAAAACAAATGCTTTAAACTTTTATCTTTTATCTTAATAAGGCTGAATATTTCGAAATTTTGGTAAAAAATATTAAAGTATTCTTTGAATTATAACAGTGAATTATATAAGCAGTAGCGTTTTGTATGCCACAACCTATCAAACCGCAATAAAGTTTAAGCGGACTACAGGCCTAAAATTAGACACTTCCTAACTACTGCTTATAAATTACCTGTCGTCTTTATTCGTTATCTATTAACAAATTAACATTATTAATTCAAATCATTCCGTTTGAATGAGCCATTGTCTCAGGAATCACTTGTTTAACAACCCAATATTCTACAATTAATTGGTTTGACAACCTATAAATTTCATACTGCACAAATCGAGTTTCTTTCTTAGTTATCACAGCTTGTGTCAATACAAAATTCTTTTCACCAATCACTCGATGAAGCTTAAAATTATCATAATCCATTTCAAAATCAGCTATTGATAGTTTAGAAGATAAAAAGGCTGATGTTTGACCCATACGTTTTTCAATCAAGATTTGATTTACAAACCCCTTCACAACCTCCTTATTTACCTCTGTTTGTTCCTGATCATCAATTTCGACAGTTCCAACAACTCTTGGTAACGAGTCAACGATTTCTTGAACAGCATCCCAATGTTCTAAAATTAAACCGTTTTCAATTCGATAAAAGTCTACGGTAGCATTTTCCTTTCCCATAAATTCAATTTGTGAATGAACTGCCACAAAATCACCCTCACTCAGAAACCGCATGAATGGTTGCTTTGGATTTTTAGGCTTAGGCATTTGTTTTAACATTGTCATAAACTCCATAAACCCACTTTTTCCAGTTTTCACTATCGGGTTATGTTGAATGTAATTATCCGCAAGTACTTTATCTGCAAATTTCTCATCTCCTAGTCCAAATACTTTGGAATAAAAGTCTATTATAAGTTGTTTGTTTGAATTTTCCATTTTCAATTCAGTTTTAATGTTATTCTTTTCTGAATTTGTTTTACACGAAACCATAAGAATCACGCAAAACACTAAAGATATATTTCTCATATCTTCTTGTTGTTTAAATAATTATAAAATTTTTGATTACTTATCAATTAGACACAACAATCCCTATAGAATAATGGGCTTGCCAATTAAGTATCTACTTGAAAAAAGTCGGAATTTTCAGAGAAGAAATTTTGTATGTATTAAAACTAATTTTCAACACGACAAACATACAAAATCATATTTTACTCCTCAAACCTTTTTACTGAAAATTTTCAGATAACAATCTTCTATCTTGCCCAATATTAAATAACAACAAACATAATAATAGTAGTCAACTTCGCGACACTTCCTATCAATTTACAAGAAAATTGATGCGAGCTACATTTCTTGAAGACACTACTATAGCAACTATTGTTTTTAAACCTTGCTAAACGCTAACATTTTTCAACCTCTCCATAGCAACTCTTTCTTTTTCAGCTATAGTTAATAAAACATTCGAAGCCTCATTGACATATTTTAAGTCACTTGTCTCTCCAGCTTTATAAAACAATTCAGAAACATTTTTCCAAAGTTGCGCTATTTCTTTAAAATCTTGATATGCTTCATTAATTCCCTCTATTTGTAGAATTTCATTACTCTCTTTTAAAAAGTCTCTGTACAAGTTTCTAAAAAGAGCCCCACCTGTTCCTGCTCTTTCCATTAAAACAGATGTTGTTTGAAAATCTCTTTTTATATCCTTACTATTTTTAAACCACTTTTTGATTTCTGTTGCAGTCTTTGCGATACCTTTGTAGCTTATATTTTTAATTGATGGATTCAAATATTCATTTGCATTATTATTGATAGCTGTTTTAATCGCAATTTTCAACTCTGTTAATTCACCTTTACTACTGATAGTATAGCTTCTATTTCTTGAAGACATTGGCCCTTTTTCATTTCTTGCCAATTCAAGATTCTTTAATGACGTTTTAACTTGTCCTCCTTGTTGATCTGTATCAATCAAATATGCAAATTGTTCATCATATCCATACATTGCAACATAATGACCTGCAAAATGAATTTTACTTGAGAAATACTCCAAATAGTAACAATCTAACTTTACCCCAACAGCTTTACCCGAATCCAAATGACTTTTAACATTATCCCAAGCTTTCTTAATTGATGACGTTTCTTTAACGTCTAAATCCAAATTTAAATTTCTACAAATATTCTCCGTTAAAATATCAGGCTTAACTCTTCCTCCAATAAATGGAAAATCCATAATTTTCATATTCCAGAAAATATAACTCAACCCCTCTCCTAATCCGAATAGCATTGGCTCTGAAAGATGAACCCCTATTTGTTTAAGCAAACTTCCCGTTGCAGTTGATTCACAATGTTGTCCAGCAAATGGTTTAAAGTTTTCTATTCTCATATCATTTAAATTGATGACTCCCTTTTATTACAAGCTGAAAGGTATATGAAAAAGATGGATCTATAAACAAAAAAAGTCCTGTACTTTCGTACAAGACTTTTTCTTCGTCGGGATGGCAGGATTCGAACCTGCGATCTCCTGGTCCCAAACCAGGCGCCTTGACCGGACTGGGCCACATCCCGAACTGTCAAGCGACGGCAAAGATAACAAAATTAATTTAACCTCATTAAATTTCTTTGCCTTTTTTTTGCGGAGAGACAGGGACTCGAACCCTGGCAACGTTTTACCGTTGACAGATTAGCAATCTGCTGCATTACCACTCTGCCACCTCTCCGGTCATTCTTTATTTAAGAACTAATCGAATATTTAAAACTTTGTCTTAAATTTCGGATTGCAAAAATAGGGATGATTTTTTAATTACACAACTAATTTGCAACTTTTTTTATATCTTTTCTTGGAACAAATAATAAAAGTACCAAACCAACAATAAAAAAGATCATCAATGCCATAACAGAATACCTTATATTAAAAGCATCTTCCAAGAATCCAAAACTAATTATACCGATAGTCATCCCTATCTTTTCTAACACATCATAGAAACTAAAATAAGAAGTAGTATCAGTTGTATCTGGCAACATTTTAGAATAGGTTGAACGAGATAATGACTGTACACCTCCCATCACTAAACCAATAAAAAATGCCGTAGTATAAAACTCAAATGGTGTATTAACAAAATAAGCTCCTCCACAAATCAAGATCCATATCACTACAGCAATCAATAGTACTTTTATATTCCCTAATTTTCCAGATAAAAATGAAAATAAATAAGCTCCAGGTATCGCGATTAACTGTATCAGGATAATACTGATTATCATGCTTACTTGCATTCTCGAGGCTACTTCAGGAATTTTATTAACCTCCATCATTCTTGCCTCTTCTGAAAGTCCTAAAGGTATCCCAGACAAATCGACATCTAACCCAATAGACCAATCAATTGCATTGGTACCGAAAAATTGAGCCATGGTCATGATCGTTTGCACAGCCATACTATAGATAAAGAATGCTCTTAGAAAACGTCTAAGGCTTTTCAACGTCATAAACTCTCTCCATACTGACCTTAACTCTTTATAACCACTTGACAAGATATCTTTACTAAACTTCTCTTCTTTGTATGTATTTGGCAAGTACATATAACTAATTTGAGCAAAACCAAACCACCATGCTCCAGTTAGTAAGAAAGCATAGCGCATCATTTGCACTTTTTGTTCTGGACTTTCTTGGCTCATGACCATTGCCAATGAAATTCCCAACAATACCACACTTCCTACATATCCCAGAGAAAATCCTTTTGCACTTAAATTATCATGATCTTTTCGCTCTGCCACTTCAGGTAAATACGAATTATAAAATACTAAACTTCCCCAAAAGCCTAAATTTGCAGTAAGAATGATAAAAAATTGAAAGAACACTGGTAAACTCTCAAAAAAGTACATTGAAACACACGAAGCTACACCGATATAATTGAAAGTCTTCATAAAGAACTTTTTGTTCCCCACATAATCGGCTATTCCTGATAAAATTGGAGAAAGCATAGCTACAAGTAATAGAGATATAGCAATGGTATAACTATAAATTCCAATTCGAGAGAAACTTCCGCCAAGAAACTCAACTACTTCAGGCATTTTAACCTCGTAAAACAAAGGAAAAATAGCTGTGGTAATTACTAAAGGATAAACAGAATTGGCCCAATCATAGAAAGCCCAAGCATTCATGACTTTCTTATTTCCTTTTACAGACTCTATACTTTTTGACATTCGTTCTATATTTAAAAAACACACTCTAAGCAGAGTAGATTTTCGGTAAAGATATAAAATCTATTGACTAGCTCTATTAATTGTTTAGAAAAAGCTCGTAAAACCAAAATGAATCTTTGCTGCTCTTAAATATACAGGAGCTCCCATCTGACTTCCTAGAGCATAAGAAAGTGAAAAGATACCTGGACTAGTCTCAAAGCTAATTCCCGCACCAAAACTATAGGGTTGATCAAAAAGATAATTTTCTCCTACATTTTTTTCTAACCAACCATAATCACCAAATACATATATATTAGAATTTTGCTCTAATAGATAGCGGTACTCCAAACTTGCTACTGCATAACTTGAAACAAAAATAGATTCTTCATCAAATCCTCTTATTGTTTGAATTCCTCCTATTCGGTACAGTTCATTGGTAAAAACATTCTCGTTATAAAATGAAGCTCCTCTCCCTCTGAGCATTATGGTTGCTTTTCGTTTAATTGGAATAAAATAACGTAATTCCCCCTCAATGTTGTATACAAAAGTATTTAACCTTACATTTTCATAGATTTCTTCTGGTAATGCCTGATTTTGTTTTATTCTTTTTCCTCCAACACTTCCCCCAATATTAATTCCATATCCTTTTCTAGGATTAAAACGATAATCTAAATTCTGCAACACGACATTTATTCCATAATTTCGTTTTGTTACGTCTGCATATTCTGGAAGTACTGAAATATTTTGATAATTAGCCGTTGAAAGCAAATTTGAATTTTTATTTTCATAAAAAAACATCACTTTATTCATTCCTGAAAACACGTAATCCACTCCCATTCTTAGATTGGCATCAACAAATGTTGTATCTCTTTTATAAATATTTAATTTAGTATCAACCCCAAACCCTGTATTAAACAGAAAAGGGTAATTAAAACCCAATTTTAAATCTTGAGTCAACTGTTGTGTTTGTCTCCAATTAAACCTTATAAATTCTCCTTTATAGAAACTATTGAGTAACTTCACATCCACGTCGCCGGTTAAAGTAATTGCCCCGTTTTGATCTGGCTGAACTCCCAAAACACCATTAAAATTATTCGACTTAACTGTATTTAGATAGAGGTATACATTACACTTCTTATTGATAAATTCTACCTCAACACCTTTACTCTCTTTCAAATAAGGTATTTCTTTTATTCTTAGCGCAATTTCTTGCAAGGCTTTCTCATTATAGATATCACCAGGCTTAAGTTTAATGGCATTATAAACAGTTGGAATCGAAACCTTATCATTCGTTTTGATGTAAATAGAATCGATAGTAATTAATGGTCCTTTATCCAAAGCTACCCCGGCAAGTATTCCCTCTTTTTTTAGTTCGACATCTTCCAATTGAATACGAGCAAAAGGGTACCCACTGTTTTCCAACAGCTTAATCGTCTTTTGAAACAACACCTTTACTTCTTTCGGAGAAAATGGGACTTTTGAATACAACTTTTCTCCATAACCTACTTTACTTAAGAAAGCAACTGCTTCATGCTCTACTTTTAAGCTAGCCCATTTATAAGAATTTCCTCTATGATATTTCACCCGAATTTCTTTTAAGGAATCTATACTTTTAACTTGATCAACACTTGCCTCTAAATACCCTTTTTCGATCTCTTGATAAACAATTGTTTTTAATTGCTCCCTATACGTTTCAATTTTTAGCTTGTTAAATAATTTCAACCCCTCTGCTTCTTGATCATTGACATAAAATTTCCACCCCCTATCTTGCGCTTTTACCAACAAAGAAGTAACAAAGAATAACAATATAAATAACCAGCGCTTCATTTAAAACTAGACGATTTTCCAATCAATTGCTTTTTCTCCTCGCTTTTTTAACACCTCATTCACTTTTAAGAAATGTTGATTCCCAAACCAATACCCTCTATTCGCACTTAATGGTGATGGATGTCCTGAAGTCAATACTAAATGTTTGCTCTTATCTATCAATGCTACCTTACGCTTAGCAAAGCCTCCCCACAACAAAAAAATCACATTTTCTTTTTGATCAGAAATTGCTTTAATCGTTGCATCAGTAAAACGTTGCCATCCTATATCTTTATGTGCATTTGCCTGCCCTTCTCTAACCGTAAGCGATGCATTCAACAAAAAAACTCCTTGTTTGGCCCAAGGTGACAAGTCGCCACTTTTGGGATAAGGAAAATCAAAATTATCGGAAACCTCTCTAAAAATATTTTGAAGTGATGGAGGGTGTGGCACTCCTTCATTTACCGAAAAGCACATCCCATTGGCCTGACCATAGCCATGGTAAGGGTCCTGACCAATAATCACAACTTTAATCTCTGATAAAGGCGTCATATTATACGCAGAAAAAATACTTGCTCCTGGAGGGAAAATTCTATATTGACTTTTTTCTAAAAGTAATTTCTTTTTTATTTCTGAAAAGTAATCAGCTCTAAATTCCTGACTTAAAGCCGCTAACCAAGACGATTCAATTTTAGGTTCTATTGTCAATTTTAATGGTTTTATGTTAATAACTTTAAAAAACTATCTATTGATTTTGGAAACAAATAATAATATGTTTGCGTTTCAATTAGACTAATTTACTGAATTACTTCTGCAATAAAAGGGGATTTTGTAAATTTTTAGCACTACAAAAACAAACACTATGAAAACGACAAAAGTATTAATTCTAGCAGGAGCCATTTCATTAACGTTAAATTCATGTTTTTTATTTCGTTCTAAACACGAAAGCTGTCCTGCATATGGAGAGGAGATTAAACAACAAAATGAATTGAACCAAGATTTAAAAAACGAAAGAATTAAAGCTACTCAAGAGGCTTAATTCTTTTTCCATATAAATTAAAAAACTCAACTAATAATTAGTTGAGTTTTTTTGTTTATACCTAGTTTAAAAAAAGAATGCTTTATTTTTTTATCAAAACAAACTCATTTGATCTTCATCTTCCTCATCTGTATCTTTTATTGCTCCTTTACTGTCTTTTTTAGACGCTTCTTCATCTGTTGTATTCGTGACTTCCCACTCCACCTCTAAAGGCCCCTCATCGGGTTTTGCAACGGGCTCATTTTGATCCTCAACAACATCACCAATAACTTCTTCAGAACTTTTCACTTCTTCTACCTCCCATTCTTCCCCCTCTTCAGGCGGCAATAACGCTATTGACTTTACCTTAAGCTTTGTTAATTGATTTCCTTGGGCTTTCAATCCTTTAATGTCTATTAACTCATTAACATGTTCAAACTTATCGGGCAAATGCTTAGTCTCTTTAAGATGTTTATTGTAAACAATCTGAATTTTAGGCTCTTTTTGAGTTGTCGCAACGACTAAATGCGCTCCTTCTTCTTCAGAAATAAACAACACAGGTTTAGTCGATGACTCTGCCAAGAAACGCTTCACATAGTACAGTTCTTTCTCTTGATTCCAATAAACACAAGCAATTGGTCGTTCAGGGTACCATTTCTCAATATGGATTAACCCATCACCAAACTTAGTTGCCAATTCAAATCCACTCAATTTATAATGCCCCGATTCATGTAACGTCAAGATTTTATCATCTCCTCTAAATTCTCCTAACAAGGTCCCTCTTCCCTCATCATTTAATCTTCTAACTACACTATCCCACCATACTTTTCTAGCTGCTAATGTTGAACCACCAACTTCTTTTTGTTCTACTTTGCTAATTAACTCTTTAGTTGCACGATTTCCTTTTGACCCTCTACCTTTAATTAAGAGTTCCCCAAAATCAATTTCAAAACGAATTTTCTTTAAATGTGGACGTGGTCGAAGTTTCACCGAGACGACTTCCCTTCTCCCGTTAGGATTAGCAGTAAAATACAAAAGTTTAGAACCTTTGCTTCCAGTAGTTAAATCGTACTCTTTATCACGTGTAATGCTACTAACATGAAAACGCTTCATGTAAGACACTTTATCTTTTCCATCCTGATAAATCATATGATAAATCGTACGTTTATCTCCTTTTTTCCAAACAGCGCAATGGATAATTCCCTTTCCAACAAACTTTTTATCAGCAACCTTTGTCACCAACATCTTTCCTGTCTTAAAGAATACAATAACATCATCTATCTCTGAACACTCTGAAACGAACTCATCTTTTCGAAGGGTCCAACCTATAAAACCTTCTTCTTTATTAACGTATAGTTTTTTATTGGATACAATTACTTTTTTCGCTGAAATACTATCAAACGTCCTTATCTCTGTTTTACGTTCTCTCCCTTCTCCAAATTTATTTTTTAAATCTCTAAAATAATCTACAGCATATTGCACTAAATTATCCAAATGATGCTGTACCTCTTCTATACCAGCTAAAATCTTTGCAATAACTTCATCTGCTTTATTCGAATCAAACTTAGAAATACGTTTAATCTTTATTTCTGTTAATCGAACAATGTCTTCCTCAGTTAAATCTCTATATAATTCAACAACACCCTTAGCTTTATTTTTACGGTTAGGAGTAGAAATATATTGGTGCATTCCTTTATCAATAGCTCCTACTACACCTTCCCAAGTTTCCTCCTCCTCGATATCTCTATAGATTCTATTTTCTATAAAAATTCGCTCTAAAGAAGCCCAATGCCATTGACTCTCCAATTCTCTCTTCTTAATCTCCAACTCTAACTTCAACAACTCTACGGTTCTATCTGTTGAATTTTTAAGCATTTCGTTTACACTGATAAAAACAGGTTTATTCCCCTCTTCAATAACAGCAGCATTAGGTGAAATAGAGATCTCACAATTTGTAAATGCATATAATGCATCAATCATTTTATCTGGAGAAACTCCTGCAGGCAAGTGAATCAAAATTTCAGCTTCTGCAGCTGTATTATCTTCTATTTTACGTACTTTAATCTTATTTTTATCGTTGGCTTTTACAATAGAATCCATCAAAGAATCTGTTGTTGTTCCGTAAGGAATCTGATCGATCATCAATGTCTTTGCATTAACCTTAGTAATGTTGGCTCTAACTCGAACTTTTCCACCTCTTAGACCACCATTATAATTACTAAAATCAGCTTTTCCTCCATGAGGAAAATCTGGATATAAATCGACTTTTCGCCCTCTTAAATAATCAATTGAGGCGTCAATTAATTCAATAAAATTATGCGGTAAAATCTTACAAGCCATACCTACAGCAATCCCCTCAGCCCCTTGAGACAGTAACAATGGAAATTTTATTGGTAGGTTTTTGGGTTCTTTATTTCGACCATCATAAGAAGATAACCACTCAGTTGTTTTTGGGTTAAAGACTGTATGCAACGCAAATTTTGTTAGACGTGCTTCAATATACCTTGGTGCAGCTGCCCCATCTCCAGTCAATGTATTCCCCCAGTTCCCTTGGCAATCGATCAACAAATCTTTTTGTCCAATTTGAACCATTGCATCCCCAATAGATGCATCTCCATGAGGGTGATACTTCATCGTATTACCAATAACATTGGCTACCTTATTGTACCGACCGTCATCTAACTCTTTTAGAGAGTGTAATATTCTTCGCTGAACTGGTTTCAACCCATCTTCTAGTGCTGGAACTGCACGTTCTAAAATCACATAAGATGCGTAATCCAGAAACCAATCTTCATACAATCCTGATAGAGGAATTACATCCACTCCATCACTATGGGTATCATTCTCGTCGAAAGCATCCTCATTGAATTCGTTCTCGTTTTCTATACTCATAATTGCACTTTATTTTCTTAGTCCCTTGTAGGTTATTTCATCGAACAACACCCAACCTCTAGCCGTTGGATAACATTCTTTTAATTTAATCTCATATTGTGTTCTATCTTTTGAAAAAACGATATAAATATCCGCACCATTTACACTGTCTTTATCAAAATTCTTGTAGTCCACCCAATCATAACTGGTCGCTTCCCAAGCTATATCTTCACCTTTTATTTTTTCGAGGGTCTTCGCCAAACCATCGTTGACCTTGGCCACTTTTTTAAGCAACTTTTTCTTCTTCTTATCCTTTTTCTTATCAGACAAACTACTTTTATTCAAACGTTCATCAACATCAGCCTCTGTTGCAATGTAAGCTCTAATAGTAGCTGCATCTCCAGTTTTAATTGCATTAAACAAAACCTCTCCCATTTCTTCAGGTGAAGCAGACACTTGCTCTACTTGCTTTTCTCCTCCACATGAAAACAACAACCAACTTAATATGGCTACTAAAACTATATTTCTCATTTTTCTTCTGTCATTTTATCGACATCCTCTTCATACTTTAAGTTTTCGATAATGAAATTTTGTCGATCTTGTGTATTTTTCCCCATATAGAATGTCAATATTTCCTCTATACTTTGATCTTTCCCTACAATCACAGGCTCTAAACGAATATCCTCTCCGATAAAGTACTTAAACTCATCTGGTGAAATTTCTCCCAATCCTTTAAATCGAGTAATCTCAGCATTTTTCCCCAACTTATCTATCGCGTTTTTTCGCTCAATATCTGAATAACAATAAATCGTCTCCTTTTTATTTCTAACCCTAAACAAAGGTGTTTGTAATATCTTTACATGCCCTTTCTTTACTAAATCGGGAAAGAACTGTAAAAAGAATGTCAACAACAGTAATCGAATATGCATCCCATCTACATCAGCATCGGTAGCAATAATCACATTATTGTATCTTAAATTCTCTAATCCATCTTCTATATTTAAGGCTGCTTGAACTAAATTAAACTCTTCATTTTCATAAACGACCTTTTTGGTTAACCCAAAAGAGTTAAGAGGTTTACCACGCAGACTAAATACAGCTTGTGTACCAACATCTCTTGACTTAGTAATTGATCCACTTGCCGAATCCCCCTCGGTAATAAAAATAGAGGTTTCCTCTCTTCTATCATTCTTTAAATCATTAAAATGAATCTTACAATCTCTTAATTTTTTATTATGAAGATTAGACCTTTTAGCTCGTTCTCTTGCGATTTTTCTAATTCCGCTTAATTCTTTTCTTTCCTTTTCTGATTGTTTTATTTTATTTTCTAAAACTTGAGCTACTTCAGGGTTACGGTGCAAGAAGTTATCTAACTTTTCTTTTAAAAAGTCCATTACAAAAGCACGCACAGATTTTCCTCCTGGTTCTATATCTAAAGACCCCAATTTTGTTTTTGTTTGGGATTCAAAAACGGGTTCCATAACTTTTATACTCACTGCTGCGACTATAGACTGGCGAATATCAACAGGTTCATATTTACCAAAAAAATCTTTAATCACCTTAGCTACAGCTTCCCTAAAAGCCCCTTGATGCGTCCCTCCCTGTGTTGTATGCTGCCCATTGACAAATGATGAATAATCCTCACCATAACTTCTCGCATGTGTAAAGGCAACCTCTATATCTTCCCCCTCTAAATGTATTATTGGGTACAATGGATCTCCATCCATATTGTTTTCCAATAAATCTTTCAGTCCATTTTTAGAGTGAAAACGTTTACTATTAAAATGAATCGTTAGCCCTCTATTTAAATAACAGTAATTCCAAAATAACTTTTCTAAATAATTATTTTTGAAATTGTAGTTTTTAAAGATGTCTCCATCTGGAACAAACTTAACGTACGTTCCATTTTCCTTGTCTGTATCTACAAGATCGAACTCATTGATAACTTCTCCTCTAGTAAATTCAACGGTCTTCTGTTGCCCCTCTCTAAATGACTGAACTTTGAAATAAGAAGATAAAGCGTTAACAGCTTTTGTACCAACCCCGTTCAGTCCTACCGACTTTTTAAATGCCTTAGAGTCATACTTTCCTCCCGTATTCATCTTGGAGACAACATCTTTAACTTTCCCTAAAGGAATTCCTCGCCCATAATCTCTTACAGAAACAGCTCCATCTTTCAGTTTAAGAATAATCTTTCGACCATTCCCCATAACAAACTCATCAATAGAGTTATCCATTACCTCTTTAACCAGGATATAAATCCCATCATCTGCAGAAGTTCCGTCACCTAACTTTCCTATATACATCCCAGGACGCATACGAATATGTTCTTTCCAATCTAGTGACCGAATATTATCTTCCGTATATTCTACTTTTTCAGACATAAAAAATTTAGAAATTAATTGCAATTAGCTCAAAAATACTTAAAACACTCATATTCAAGAGCCAAAATCTTTTAAATTATCAACATAAATACTGTTAATAGCCATATATTTTCTATCAATTAAAAAAAAATCAAATATTTTTCTATTTACTATTGTCAATTAAAAAAAATGACATATATTTGCACCCGTTATTTTGCTAAGGCGATATAACAACTCTCAAATGAGAGGGCGATTAGCTCAGTTGGTTCAGAGCACCTGCCTTACAAGCAGGGGGTCGTAGGTTCGAATCCTACATCGCCCACAACATAACCTCTTATTAAGAGGGCGATTAGCTCAGTTGGTTCAGAGCACCTGCCTTACAAGCAGGGGGTCGTAGGTTCGAATCCTACATCGCCCACCAAAAACAAAAGCTTCACCTTAAACAGTGAAGCTTTTTTTATACCCCTATATCATGAATTTATTTTACACTTATATTCTATACTCTGAAAACTTAAATCAATACTATATCGGATATACTGGTGACAGTTTAGACAATAGAATCAAAAAACATAATGCAAACCACAAAGGATTTACAGGAAGAACAAAGGACTGGAAAATAGCCTATTATGAAACCTTTGATAATAAAACTGATGCTCTAAAAAGAGAAAAACAAATTAAGAATTGGAAATCGAAATCCATGATTATAAAACTTATCAGAGCATCCCGATAAAATCGGGAGGGTCGTAGGTTCGAACCCTACATCGCCCACCAAAAACAAAAGCTTCACCTTAAACAGTGAAGCTTTTTTTATACCCCTATATCATGAATTTATTTTACACTTATATTCTATACTCTGAAAACTTAGATCAATACTATATCGGATATACTGGTGACAGTTTAGACAATAGAATCAAAAGCAATCCAATTATAAACTAAAACAACAGTATCTGTACAATAAAGAACTTAATATGCAAACTGCTTTATTAATCTTTTATTAGTAATATTGCTAGAGTAATTTCTTTTATTAAATAGAATAATGGACAAAAAAATTTATTTCCCTAACTTAAATGGACTAAGGTTTATTGCTGCTTTTTTAGTAATAATTCATCACCTTGAGCAAATAAAGTCAGTTTATGGTATAGAAAATTATTGGGAAAGCATTCCCTTTATAAAAATAGTTGGAAAACTTGGGGTGGTTTTATTTTTTGTTCTTAGTGGTTTTTTAATAACATACCTATTATTAGCTGAAGAAAAAGCTTTTAAGAAAATCAGCATTGTAAAATTCTATATGCGTAGAGTTCTGCGTATATGGCCGTTATATTTTCTCATTATAATCTTAGCTTTTTTTGTACTTCCCAACATTGATATCTTCATTCTACCTGGGTTTGAAAAAGATGTTATTTATTCTAACCTACCTTCCAAACTACTGCTATACGCATTTTTCTTCCCAAACTTGGCGCTTTCTTTATTAGGCACTGTTCCGTTTGCATCACACACATGGTCTATAGGGACTGAAGAACAATTCTACTTGGTTTGGCCTCTAATTTTAAGTTACATAAAGAAAAATCGAATAGTAGCAATGTTAGCTATTATCATTTTCTACATTTGCTTTAAATTCTTTTTACAAACATCTTTTGCAAGTAGTTATGTTCCTTACAGTAATATTCTACTCGCATTCTGGAATTCATTCCCAATTGATTGTATGGCCATTGGTGGCTTATATTCAATTCTGCTATTTCGAAAAAATAAAATATTAAAATATTTAATTCGAAATGATGTATTTTACTTTTCTATTTTTCTTGTTTCTATCCTTATGCTTGCAGGAATAAGAATACCTTACATTCATTATGAATTTTATTCTGTTTTCTTTGGATTAATTATTCTGAACTTCTCTGTTAATGACAAAATAAAACTATCATTGGAGAACAAAACTCTAAACTATCTTGGTAACATCTCATACGGATTATATATGTACCATCCCATAGCTATTGTTTTAGTTACATCGATCTCTCTATCATTAGGTTTATCAACAAACTGGATTCTATACCCACTTAGCGTTATCTTAACAATACTCATAGCCGATATATCATACCGATACTTCGAATCTTTTTTTCTTAAGTTTAAAAAGCAATTCTCTAATATCTTAAGTGGGAACAATAATTTTAAATAAAGCGCTTACGCTTTCTTCTTTGCTACTTAACATTTCATCCTGAAGCTATAGAGCTGATCTAGAATTAATGCCTGAAACGCTCCTTTTATTCTGTTTATTGTTTGATCACTTTTTTTACAAAAACTTGATCCTCAATAACAAAAACACACTGATAATTCCCTCTAGAAAGCTTTGATATCTCTTCCTGAAAGCTGTGCTTACCTATAGCTACGGGTAAATCTCTCTTTAGCAAAACTTTTCCCGTTACATCCATCAACAAAAATTGACCTTTGCCATTTTTATTTGAAGTAATCAAATAATCCAAAACTCCACGAACAGGGTTCTGTAATAATTGAAATGAGAACGCAGCTATAGGACTTTCCAAAACCCCAACAGAATTAAGTACTGTTATCATTGATGAAAGGGTATCGTTATCACATGTTGCACTTTCTGCGATTAAAGTCACTTCATAGCTTCCTTCACTAAAATACTCAGACCAAGGATGCTCTCCTGTACTAGTTAAACCATTTCCAAAATCCCAGACATAACTATCGGCATGACTTGAACCATTCGTAAAATAGGCAATTGCACCAGGTAAAAACAGGGTATCAGTTGAAAAAGTATAATTAGCTATAGCATCAGGCAATACTGTAACAGCTATATTTTGTGTTACCATATCATTATTCCCATTATTTGAAGCAACCAAAGAAACAGTATAAGTACCACTATGCTGATAACTTACAGCTGGGTTCTCAAGACTTGAATATGGACTTCCTTGACCAAAAGCCCACAGAAATGAATCAGCATTTTGAGAGTTATTCGTAAAATAAATGGAATCTCCCTCACAAATTGTGGTCGTTGAAAATGAAAAATCAGCTACTGGTAAACTACCTCCTACAGGAACTCCTGTCCCTAAATATTCTAGTGATGGTTGACTTTCATTATACCCATTATCATATGCCGTCACAAGAAAGTGTGTATTAGCTGGCACAGTATTTAGATTGACTGTTACACTCGTTCCTCTAACATAAAATGCAACCACATTACTGATATCAGAAATATCAATTGGAGAACTGGTTGAAGCATAAACATTATAATATTTTACAGTATCTAAATCTGACGGTAAAGCAGGTACACTCCAACTGATTTGATAGCTCCCATTATTATGGTTTACACTTGATATAACAGGGGCGTTTGGAGGTAGACTATCTTTCCATGGCATGGACGGAATGTTTGCCGGATACAAATACTTTGAGTTTTTTAATTGTGTCATTAAACTATTCGTATTACTATAAATATCATAGGCACTAAACATCGCCTGACCTTTACCTTGATTATTTCTAGCTCCGTCTACTTGACTTAAAATTTCAAATGCTGACCAGTTATTGGCTAACATTCTATATGCAGCTACACCAGGATAAACATGCCTTGAATTGGCATTTTGGACCCAATCATTTACCAAAACATTAAACATCGGATTGGTATTGATATCCCAATATATTTGAGGACAAAGGTAGTCATGTTTATTTTCAACCATCCACTGTCTTGAGTCTTGATAAATTTCGTGATACCCCTCCCAACCAGTAGCATTAGGTATGTTTTGATAGATTCCAATAGGTGCACTTCCGACTTTAACATCAGGTTTTAATTGTTGGATTGTATCATAAGCTTCTCTTACAAATTGATTAATATTTTCCCGTCTCCAGTCAGCAAGTGGCACTCCATTTCCATAAGTATTATATTGTACAGCATCATTAAAATTATCATCAGGATATCGAATATAGTCGAACTGTATCCCATCTACCTCATAGTTATTTACCAATTCAGCAACAAGTGAGACTAAGTAATCTTTGACTTGTGGAACCCCAGGATTTAACCACCATAATGTTGTTCCACTAGAACTCACCCACTGTGTTATCCACGACGGGTGCTGATTAGCAACATGTTGAGCTGAAGCCGGCGAACTAGTTCCTGAATGGACATTATAAGTTACAAACCAAGCGTGCACTTCCATTCCCCTAATATGCGCTTGTTCTATGACATATTCTAATGGATCCCATCCTGGAGACTGCCCTGAAGTACCTGAAAACCATCTCGCCCATGGCTCTATGGTTGAATTATAATTAACATCTCCTCTGACTCTAGCTTGAAAATAGATGGTATTAAAATTTGCATCTAGTAAACTATCTAAGATTCCTTGCAACTCTAATTTTTGAGCCGACTCGCCTGTTGTTTTTGGCCAATCAATATTCCAAATAGTCGTTAACCAAACTGCCCTAACTTCTTCTTTAGGGTGGTTTTGAGCATTAATAGCCACCGCAAAGAACAACATAAAAAGAAATGATATAAAAAGCCTCATCTACTAGATATTTAATCAATATTAAGGCTATTTACTGTGATTTCAAAATAACTTAGAAATCATTCCCAAAGTACTTTAATTTTCTTTCTAGCGCTTTACGATATCTTGTGTTGGTACTCCTACACTTTCCCCATTGATATTAATTCATAAAACTCATTTCTGACAACTTCATCCTCAAAGTCTCCACCATGAGCTACTGATGTTGTAAAACTAGATTTATCTTTTATTCCCCTAGAAGACACACAAAGGTGTTTTGAATGAATAACTACAATAACACTCTCAGTTCCCAGAGTTCTTTGTAAATCATTACAAATCTGTTCACACAATCTTTCTTGAACTTGCGGTCTATGTGCATAATAATCTACCAATCTATTCAACTTAGATAAACCTATCACCTTATCATTAGGAATATATCCTACATGAGCATAACCAATCATAGGTAAAAAATGATGCTCACAAGCAGAATCAATGACAATATCTTGCTCAATCAACATCTTTTTATAATTATACTTATTATTAAAAGTCGTTGTACTTGGTCTATTTTTAGGGTTTAACCCATAAAACAATTCTTTAACATACATTTTTGCAACTCTTGATGGTGTCCCTGCTAAACTATCATCAGATAAATCTAGACCTAACTCTTCCATAATTTTTGAAAAATGATGCTTTATATTCTCTATTTTTTCCTCATCTGATTTAACAAAAGCATCAGGCCGTAAAGGTGTTTCTACACTTGTTGAAATATGATTATCTCCTATAAATTCTATTTTCTCGCTTTCCATAAACTATTTATTTTCTGATTGTACACATACGCCATCTTCACAGCTACAATACTTTTTGTTATATAAATGTAAACCTATTAACATTGCAGAAGGAACATGCTTCAAAACACTTGGAATTGAATAGCCACCTACACTACTATTTATTATTACTAACACAAAAGCTATCCAACTTGCCCAAAAAGCATATATCATCCATTTTTTTGTTGTGTATTTAACCGATGTTGCTACTGCAAAAAAAGAGATTATAATAAAAGCATAATCTAAGTATTGCCACCATTCAGGTGATGATTCACAACAAGTTGCTGTACATGTCTGCGCAACAAAAAGAAATGGTGTTATCGTACAATGTACAATGCATAGTGTACTAAAAAACGCCCCTAAAACATCAGATTTTCGTGTTAGCAACATGATTATTTTTTATTTAGGCAACAAAAATAACACTTTTTATGCAACATTGTTGCATTTTATAAAAAAAGACTGATTAATATTAATGAACAACATCCTCACAATATTAAAAGTTAGCATCAACTGTTAAATGAAAAATGAAATCAAGCAAAGCATTTTGCTTGGTTAAGGTTACTAATTTGAAATAAGATTCATCATTATACTAAATTAATACTCAATTATTAGATTCATTACTTCAAGCAAAAGTTGTAAATTAGTGGAAACGAAATGGAGGGAATAACAATATTTCTATTTTAATATTAGCATGTATAACCATATTAAAATTAAATACGATGAGATTTCATACACGACAATGGGTAAAACCTGAAGACTTAAACCCCAATGAAACATTATTTGGAGGGAGGTTATTAGCATGGATAGATGAAGAAGCAGCTCTCTATGCTATAATACAACTCGAAAATACTCGAGTAGTCACCAAACACATGAGCGAGATTAACTTTATGTCTTCCGCTAAGCAAGGAGATATCATAGAGTTAGGATTAGATGTTGTTAAATTTGGAAAAACATCATTGACACTTCGTTGTGAAGCAAGAAACAAAATGACAAGAGAAACAATTTTGACAATTGCTTCTATAACAATGGTTAACCTGGATGAAAATGGAAAACCCAAACCTCATGGTAAAAAAGCAATAGAATATGTAAAAGATAGGCTAAAAGATAGCCAAACTTAACATAAATATTCTTCACCTCTTATTAATAAGATTTATATTTCACCATTCCCTAATGCTCAATCACCGTCACTTTATCATACATAAACCCTATGGATTTTTATCTCAATTCATCTATGAAGGTAAAAGAAAAAAGAAAAAAGGGCTGCTTGGCTCTCTCCATGATTTTCCTGATGGTACCATGTCAATTGGTCGTTTAGATGAAGATTCGGAAGGATTATTACTACTAACTACTGATGGTAAAACAAGCCATGCTGTAAGAAGTAAAAAAGTAGAAAAAGAATACTATGTTCAAGTTGACGGTAAGATCACCCCCGAAGCGATAGAACAACTAAAAAAGGGCGTTGAAATTGGTATAAGAGGAACAAAATATATGACTTTACCATGTAAAGCAAAAATGCTATCTCCTTCCCCCATTTTCCCTGAAAGATCAAGAAAAATACGTGATGAAAGGCATGGCCCAACTACTTGGGCTTCCATCACAATAACTGAAGGAAAATTTAGACAAGTAAGAAAAATGACCGCTGCTGTTGGCTTCCCTACTCTTCGATTGATTAGGGTTAGAATAGGTAACATTCACCTAAACAACCTCATAAGTGGTGGAGTTATAGAAGTTGAAGAATTAATCTTTTAATTATATGATGGACAACATTCTTGATGATACACCATATAAAAATGAAACTATACTTTTTTCAAAAGCATCAATAATAATTACAAGTATTTTGTTTTCGCCTATTTATGGAGGGTATTTATATTGCAGCAACTTAAAATTTGTAGGTCAAAAAAATAAAATCAATCGTACATTTATAACAATAGTCCTTTGCTACCTATCAATTTTATTACCTCTTATGGGATTTGAATACCCTTCAATATCATTTTACCCCTACAAATCCTTTTTTATTGCAGTTTATTTCTCCCACTTTATCTCTTCTATTTTTATGACAATAATTCTATGGAATAAACAACTACAAAAAATAAGCTATACAACAATTTTTCCTTGGTACAGATTTATCAGTATTGTAATTATAGAGTTTGCATTAATAGTATATAGAACCTGGATTTATTCTGAAAATTATACCCAGCTTAACTTTCCATTACCAAGACATTACATTGATTTTTCTTTACTCAGTTTATTCTCTTTTATTTTTTATTTTTCTTTGGGTGATTTTGTAATTCGGCTAATCTCCAAGCGAAAGAAAAAGTCATAACTATTTCAAAAAACCATTAACAACAGGAATAAATGTTTCTGTTTTTAATGCAGCTCCACCTATCAACCCTCCGTCTACATCAGGATTAGCAAACAGTTCTTTTGCATTCGCTGGCTTACAACTACCTCCATACAAAATGGAAATTTCTTCAGCTATTGTTTGCCCATATTTTTCAGCTAATAACTCTCTTACAAACTCATGTATTTCTTGCGCTTGCTCGGGGCTAGCAGTTACACCAGTTCCAATTGCCCAAACTGGCTCGTATGCCAAAATTACTTTAGTAATTTGTGTTTCATCTAAGTGAAATAGGGCTTTGACCACCTGTTCTTTAACTGTATTAAAATGATTCCCAGCTTCTCTTTCCGCTAGCACTTCCCCAAAACAATAAATCGGAGTTCTGTTGTTTTCAAGCAATACATTCACTTTTTCTTTCAATAACTCGTTGGTTTCCCCAAAGTACTCCCTTCTTTCAGAATGTCCAACCAAACAATATTGAACACCTATACTTACTAACATTCCTGCAGAAAGTTCACCAGTATAGGCACCTTTCTCATGCTCACTACAGTTTTGAGCTGCCAAACGAATACGATTAGTTTTAATTTGAGAAAACTCACTTAAATAGATTGAAGGAGGAGCAACGATAACCTGCACATTTTCATCTAATTGAGTTTCATTGCTTACTAACCCGTTATACAAAGCCAGCGCTTCTTGATGATTCATATTCATCTTCCAGTTTCCTGCAACTATTTTTTTTCTCATATTTTTTTAATTTATTCTTACTCTTGGATCTAAAATCCCGTATATAATATCTACTAAAATTGTAATTAACACAAAAAATGATGAAACAACTATTACTGCGCCCATAATTAAAGGTAAATCATCATTTTGTAACGCCGTGACCAATTCATTCCCTAAGCCATTCCATCTAAATACTCGTTCTACAAAAACCGAGCCTGCTAATAATGATGCAAACCAACCAGATATTGCTGTAACAACAGGGTTTAAAGCATTTCTTAAAGCATGTTTTATGATGACCTTATAATGAGAGAGTCCCTTTGCTTTAGCCGTTCGTATATAATCTTGAGATAACACCTCTAACATCGAACTTCTAGTCAACTGTGTTACAATTGCCAATGGTCTAATTCCTAACGTAAGAGTTGGCAAAATAAGATTCCCCCAAAAATAACGATCTTCAGCAGTAACATCATCAAAATCAACCAATGGACCTTCTGGATCTAATCCTGTTCCTGGAAGCGGAATTGAATTCCCTAATAAGTCTATTTCTTGAAAATTAAAAATACTATAACCAGCTATATATAACACCCAAATTCCTACACCAATAAACCAACCTTTAAATCCCCAACCTAAGATTTTAGTTAAGCTTAGGGATACATTTTTATTGCTATTTAAGTACTTACTAAATACCCCTACTACAACAAATAAAAACAGGAGTATAAAAGGGAAAGTAGGTAAATCTAATTGTTCAGACCAAACCAATCCTCCTACAGTAGAGATGATATAGGCTACAAAAAATGATGGGGCTGACATTCCAGTAACTGCAATTAAAAATGTTGACGTATCATAAAATGTACCTTTATTGATAGCGGCTATGATCCCTAATACAATACCAATAAGAGTGGCTATCCCCACAGCTGAAAGCGCTAATATTGCTGTATCTGGCAGTTTTTCCTTAATCACCGCCCAAACATCTCTTCGCGTACTATACGATCTCCTTAGGTAAGGAGCCTTTAATACTAAAGCTGATTGATCAGAAAGGCTCAACAAGGTATACTTCTCACCATATTTTTGCTCATCTAAATGGTAGTGGCTTTCTTGATGATTTGAATGCAAAGAAATAAAAGACAAATCATTTAAATAGAGTAAATACCTTTGACCTAAAGGTAAATCCAACCCTAAATCTTTTTCGATATTTTTAATAATCTCTTCAGTTGCATGTTGACCACCAACCATTAATGCTGGATTTCCTGGCTTAGCATTAAACAGAAAAAAAATAGCCGTAACTACTCCAAAGAGCACCAAAAAGCCATAAATTAATTTCTTAAATGCAAACTTAAACATCCGCCTAAGATAGCAATAAATTATAGTACATCACTTTACACTAGTGAAAGGTTGAGTTATTTTTAATAAAAAAATCCAAATTTCAGTAGAAATTTGGATTTAGTATCTATGAATAAACTTACTTAATTAAGCCATAGCTTGTACTTGACTAATTTTCGATTTACTAAACTTTAATTTTGCATATTCTAAATCAATAACTAATTCAGTGATATCATTAGATGGAGCTTCAAACATAGCATCAGTAAGAATAGCTTCGCAAATTGAACGCAATCCTCTTGCTCCCAGTTTTAAATCAATAGCTTTTTCCACAATAAAATCTAAAACTTCTGTTTTAAATTCTAACTTAATATCATCTAACTCAAATAGTTTTACATATTGCTTTACTAACGAATTCTTAGGTTCAGATAATATTCTTAAAAGGGTTTCTTTATCTAAAGGATTTAAATGTGTTAACACAGGAAAACGACCAATCAACTCAGGGATCAACCCAAACTGTTTAATATCTAACTGGTTAACATAAGAAAGAATATTTTCTTCATTAAACTCAATAGAATCATCATTTGAAAATCCTATTGCTTGAGTTTTTACTCTCCTTTCAATAATTTGCTTAATACCGTCAAAAGCACCTCCACAGACAAATAAAATATTTTTAGTATCTATCTTAACCATCTTCTGATCAGGATGTTTACGACCTCCTTGTGGAGGTACACTCACAACAGACCCTTCAAGAAGCTTAAGCATCGCTTGTTGAACCCCTTCTCCTGAAACATCTCTTGTTATAGAAGGGTTATCACTTTTACGAGCGACCTTGTCTATTTCATCAATAAAAACAATCCCTCTTTCAGCTGCTCCAACATTATAATCAGCAGACTGAAGTAACTTCGACAAGATACTTTCTACATCTTCTCCTACATAGCCAGCTTCTGTTAAAACGGTAGCATCTGCAATTGCAAAAGGTACATTTAATAGCTTCGCAATCGTTTTAGCTAACAATGTTTTACCTGTACCTGTTTCCCCTACTAAAATCACATTGGATTTTTCAATCTCTACCTCATCTTCTTCTATTGCTTGATTTAATCTTTTGTAATGATTATAAACAGCTACTGAAAGTACTTTTTTAGCATCATCTTGACCTATGATGTATTGCTCTAAATGAGCTAAAATTTCTTGAGGTTTTAATAAAGTTAACTCAGAATTTCCAACATTTTGAATTCTAGCAGCAGCATCTTCTTTTACGATAGCTTCGGCTTGAACTGCACAATTATTACATATATGAGCCGATATTCCTGAGATTAGTAAATCTACTCCTGGATCATCCTTAGATTTACCACAAAACGAACATCTAACATCGTTCTCTTTCATTCTTCTTTTTTTTAAGGGCTACAAAAAACCACCTTAACAATAAGGCGGTTTTTTATCTATACTATTTTATTAGTTAATTATGCTTTTGGTTTACGTTGTAACACCTCATCAATCATTCCATAATCTTTTGCTTCCTGTGAAGTCATCCAGTAATCTCTATCACTATCAGCCCATACATCATCATACGGCTTTCCAGAATGATCTGAAATAATTGTATATAACTCTTTTTTCAATTTCTGAATCTCACGAGCTGTAATTTCAATATCAGAAGCTTGCCCTTGAGCACCTCCTAAAGGCTGGTGAATCATTACTCTTGAATGCTTTAACCCCGTTCTTTTTCCATCTGCTCCAGCACATAATAACACTGCCCCCATTGAAGCTGCCATTCCTGTACAAATTGTAGCGACATCTGGGCCAATATACTGCATCGTATCATAAATCCCCAAACCTGCATAAACCGATCCTCCAGGTGAGTTGATATAGATCTGAATATCTTTCTTAGCATCAGTTGATTCTAAAAACAATAATTGTGCAGTAATGATATTCGCCACATAATCATCAATTCCAGTCCCTAAGAAAATAATTCGATCTCTCATCAAACGAGAAAACACATCCATAATAGCTACATTCATTTGACGCTCCTCTATAATATTTGGAGTCATCCCTACTGGAGTTCTTCCCATTGCTGAGATATAATCATCCATAACCATACTAGAAATACCTCTATGCTTTATTGCATACTTTCTAAATTCGTTTGTATCAAAATTGTTCATTCGTTTCGTTTTTATTGAACTCTAAAAGTAATCATTTTTTTTACACGCTTCCTATTAATTCTTGCTTTAGTTAAGTCTATTTTAGGAAAATTTCACATTCTTTTCAATCATAAAAAAAACTATTCTGCTCAAAAAAAAGTAAGACCCAACACTTCTAACCCTCTAAAAAACAAACTAATAAAAAACAAACCATCATTTTTTTATGATAAGCTTTTCTTTTTTATTTATCCTTATGATGCGCTATCTTCACCTATATTTGTTACCAACTATAATAAATCAATCATGTTATACTTTTTCATACCTATAGTAATATATTTTGTTGTTTTTATTGTTTTTCCATACAAAACACTTCAAATAACATTAAGAACTATAGGTAAGGTTATCTTCAATAAAAAAAGAATTGGATACACCATTCCTAAATCTGGAGGAGCTCTCCTTATTGCTAATCATATTTCTCATTTAGATTTTATTTTGATAACCTTAGCTACTAAACGTAAAGTTTACTTTGTAATGTATGATAAAATTTATTATCACAAAGCTGTTCATTGGCTACTAAAACGTTTAAACATGATACCAATTGCTCCTACTCGCCCTGGAAGCTCTGATAATAATTTAAAAACATTTAATGAAAGGTGTCATAAAATAATAAACAGCGGGAACATTGTTGTCATTTACCCCGAAGGAACGGTTTCAAGAAATGGCCACCTTTTAGAATTTAAAAGAGGGATGGAGTATATAGCTTCAGGTATTACAGCTCCCATAATTCCTCTACATGTATATGGAGCAAATGGTAGTCCATTCACTTTTTCTCTTCAAAAAAACGACTTCTTTAAATTCAAATTATCGAACTTAAGAAAACAAATTATCATTAATGTTGGTAAGCCACTTAGCAACACCACATCTGCATTTCAAGCTAGACAAAAAGTATTAGAATTAGCAGCTGAAAGTGCGTTTTATGCGCATTCAAATAAATACGAAAATTTTACTAATGCCATTTTTAAGCAAAAAAATAACGCGGTATTATTGATGAATCATTCCGCTCCTATTACAGCTAAGGAGCTTAAAATTAGCACTATTGAATTCGCTAAGCAACTTAAACAGATCGTTAAACAAAAAGGCGTTGCAGTAGTTTCTATGGAGGATGAGTTAAAACTAATCCAAACTGTTTTGGCCTTGAGTTATTTAGGAAAAAAAAGCATCTTAATTGATCCCAATGACTTCAATAACTATCTGAGTGATTTAAAAAATAAATACAGTAATTGCATAACATTAACAGATAACCGTTCTATCATTGACGGTATTGATGTGAATACATTCAAATTAAAAACGTCTTTTAAAAGTAAGTTCATTGCACTCCTCCCCTACCTAATCTTTCGAATTACTAGGATGAAAAGAAAATCTGCCACCAGCTTTTCAATTGGGTTTAGAAACTTTAACAATGAAGAGCTAATCATAGACCAACTATCTTTAACAAACATTAATGCTTTTACAGAAAGCATTTCCAACACACACAATATAGCGCAATACGGTTTAACACTTAACCTAAAAAACACCTATTCTGCTATTGGTTTTTTAACTAAAATAGCGCTTCCTGTAATGAAAGGCCTTTCTGCTATTATTAATCATGATAGAAAGAGTATAGCCATTGCAAACACGTTAATAGGGGAACAAACTCAAATTGAAGCATTATACCAAAATACATTGCAAAAAAACTGGGAAAGCATTAAATACATTATTACCGACTATGACCTCAACAAAACAATTGTATCATTATTAGAAAATCAAAACACGAAAATATTTAAAGCTACGGGAATAGAGGGAATTGTTGGCTTATTGAGTATCAACACTCCTAACTATAGAGGTAAAGATATCGCTGGGAAAGTGCTCAAACAAGACGGTAATATTCCCTCCACATTTGGCCGACCAGTTCAAGGAGTTGCTGTAAAAATCGTAGATCCTAATGACAAAACCAAAGAATTAGAAGCTAATGAAAAAGGGTTAGTTTTAGTAAAAGGTCCTCTAGTAATGCATCCTACACACAATACTCCCTTTACTTGGGTTGAGGTTAACTTAAGAGGTTACCTTAACCAAAAAGGATACTTACAACTACTCGTCAATTAACTTCCCTCAAGTACCACTCTACCTAACACTAGGTATTTGAATCGATCACAACATCGAATAGTTTTGTTTAAACATTAAGCAAAACTATTTCTATGTTAAAAAGAATCATATTGGCTTCATTCACCTTAAGTTCATGGGCTTTAATTGGACAAGAGGTTATTGCTCCAGCAGGAAATGCATTCAACAATGGAGGCACTCATTTGTACTGGACCATAGGTGAAACAGTTGTTTCCACAGAGGACGACGGGAATAATATTATTACTCAAGGATTCCACCAACCACAAGTCACAGTAAGTACTGTAGAAGAACAACTTACTACCACATTCTCCATTTTCCCTACCCCTGTGACTAATATTCTTACAATAAAAGCATCTAAGGCGAATCCAAACACCACTGCTTTTATTTCTGATTTGAATGGTAAAAGCGTCCGATCATTTTTACTTACGGAATTAACAACACAACTTAATATTGAAGAACTATCATCGGGTATTTATCTTCTAACAATCAAGGAAGATGATACAATGAATACTTATAAAATCATAAAAAAATAAATTTGTATGAAAAAAATTATACTTTCACTTGCTTCATTTTTTGCTTTTGGATTTTTTGCTTTTGGTCAGACACCACAAAAAATGCAATACCAAGCAGTAGCGAGAGATAACTCGGGAACAATAATCGCCAATCAAGCTGTCAATTTTAAAATAAGTATTGTATCTGGTTCTGCCAATGGAACTGTTGAATATACAGAAACACACAATGCCAACACCAATAACTTTGGACTTGTTAATTTACAAATTGGTAGTGGGACAGTTGTTTCAGGTGCTATGAATACAATTAATTGGGATGCCGCTTCTCATTATGTAAAAATTGAAATGGATGCCAATGGAGGAAGTAATTACCAACTAATGGGAACGTCACAACTTTTATCTGTGCCTTATGCTCTTCATGCTAAAACAGCTGAAAATACTTTTAGTGGAGACTATAATGATTTAACGAACCAACCAACTTTATTAACCTCACCAGATGATGCAGATGCTGATCCTACTAATGAAATTCAAACATTGTCTATTAGCGGTTCAGATTTAACATTGAGCAATGGTGGAGGCACAATTACACTTCCAATGTCAGGAGGCAACAATGGCATAATCACTATTGACAATACCAACTTCAATACAGTTACTACTGGAATAGACGACATTGTAAACATACAAGGAACAATTAACCTAACCTCTAATTACAACAAGTTAAATTATGAGGGGATGTCAATATCAGGAGGTCAATTTATAGGAACAGGAACTGAAGAAATTAGCTTTCAAGACATTAGTGTCATTAAAGGCGTAAAATTTGAAAATGTGACCATTGATGCCGCTGAACAAACCGTTTTTATTGGCTGTAGTTTTACCAACATTTCCGATTTTGGTTTTAATGCAACATTTAACGGATGCTATTTTAACAACTGTAATGTGGGAAGTACTGGAGCTATTGGTTACATCACCAATAGTGAAATCAACAACTGCGATATCAATAGAGTAGTTTCAATTGCCAACTCAAAAATCAGAGATTCAAAGATTGGAGGAGACTTTAATTCTTCTACGTTTTATTCGGTAGGTAATCTTGTTGGAAACACAATTGACGATACTGAAGTGCACTCAAAAAGTGGAAACTTTACAGGAAACAGCTGTGACGATTTTGTTTTATACCTCTATGAGGGAGGGAAACATTCTATTACAGGAAATAGTTTTGACGATGTCTATACTTTAACAGGAGGAAGCAGTCATATTGTTATTAACATGGCTGGAAGCGCTTTAACAGACATCCATATTTCTGGCAACTCATTTTTTGACACAGGAGCTTCTCCATACATTAGCCTTACAGGAAATTTTACAGGATCATATAATTTGGTTAAAATTTCTGATAATTCTTTTGTTAGAGGTTCAAATGCCATTACAGACGCTAGCGCTAACGTTCGATTAGTGGTAACAGAAAACGCTTTAAGAAATGTTAGTTTAGGAGTATCCAATGGAGGAACAACTATCGTAAGAGATAACGATTCATTTTAATTCCCCCAAAATTGAGGATTGAGGCGAGTGATTAGAGCTGCTTACATATAGTAAGCAGCTTTTTTTATGTCTTTTTTTCAGTATTATAGTTATTTAGATGTATAGCAACTGTCGCTTTGTCAGAGAAAATAAGAAAAATGGCATATAATTTTCTTTTTTTTTAGATGGCACAAGAATTGACTAAAGAGAAAATGAAAACAAAAAAATAACGAACTAATTAATATATCGTAAAATGGGAAAAATAATAGGTATCGATTTAGGAACAACCAACTCATGTGTTTCTGTAATGGAAGGAAACGAGCCAGTTGTTATTGAAAATGCTGAAGGAAAAAGAACTACTCCTTCAATTGTAGCTTTTATAGAAGGTGGAGAACGTAAAGTTGGTGATCCAGCAAAACGTCAAGCAATTGTTAACCCAACAAAAACAATTTCTTCTATTAAAAGATTTATGGGAAATTCATTCTCAGAAGTTTCTGAAGAAATAGGTAGAGTTCCTTATAAAGTAGTTAAAGGAGATAACAACACTCCAAGAGTAGATATTGATGGTAGATTATATACTCCACAAGAAATTTCTGCGATGGTACTTCAAAAAATGAAGAAAACTGCAGAAGATTACTTAGGTCAAGAAGTATCTGAGGCAGTAATTACTGTGCCTGCATACTTTAACGATTCACAAAGACAAGCGACTAAAGAAGCTGGTGAAATTGCTGGATTACAAGTAAAAAGAATCATCAATGAGCCTACCGCTGCTGCATTAGCATACGGAATGGATAAAAAAGGTGTTGATCAAAAAATTGTAGTATTCGATTTTGGAGGTGGAACACATGATGTATCTATCCTTGAATTAGGAGATGGTGTATTTGAAGTATTGTCTACAGATGGAGACACTCACTTAGGAGGAGACGATGTAGATGACAAAATCATTAACTGGTTAGCTGATGAATTTAAAAAAGATGAAGGGTTAGACTTAAGAGAAGACCCAATGGCATTACAGCGTTTAAAAGAAGCTGCTGAAAAAGCTAAAATTGAGTTATCAAGTACAACTTCAACTGAAATAAACTTGCCATACATTATGCCAGTAAATGGTGTTCCAAAACACTTGGTAAGAACATTAACTAGAGCTAAGTTTGAGCAACTAATTGACGATTTAATTAAAAGAACTATTGAGCCTTGTAAATCTGCCTTACAAAATGCAGGATTAAACACAAGCGATATTGATGAAATTATCTTAGTAGGTGGATCTACTCGTATTCCTGCTATTCAAGAAGCAGTTGAGAAATTCTTTGGAAAAGCTCCATCAAAAGGAGTTAACCCAGATGAAGTTGTTTCTTTAGGTGCAGCTATTCAAGGAGGGGTATTAACAGGAGAAGTTAAAGATGTATTGTTATTAGATGTTACACCATTATCTTTAGGTATTGAGACAATGGGAGGTGTAATGACTAAATTAATTGATGCTAACACAACTATTCCTACTCAAAAATCTCAAGTTTTCTCTACAGCTGTAGATAACCAACCATCTGTAGAAATCCATGTATTACAAGGAGAGCGCTCAATGGCCGCTGATAATAGAACAATTGGTAAATTCCACTTAGATGGATTACCTCCAGCGCAAAGAGGAGTTCCTCAAATTGAAGTAGCTTTCGATATTGACGCTAACGGTATCATTACTGTAAAAGCTACAGATAAAGCTACTGGTAAAGCGCAAGATATTAGAATTGAAGCTTCATCTGGACTAAGTGAAGAAGAAATAGAAAAAATGCGTCAAGAAGCTGAAGCTAATGCAGATGCTGATAAAAAGAAGAAAGAAGAAATTGACACCTTAAATCAAGCGGATAGCTTAATCTTCCAAGTTGAAAAGCAACTAAAAGAAAATGGTGATAAATTACCTGCTGACAAGAAAACAGAAATTGAAGAGGCGTTAAAAGAGTTAAGAATGGCTCACGCTTCTAAAAATGTAGAGCAAGTAACCCCAGCTATGGATAAATTAAATCAAATTTTCCAAGCTGCAAGCCAAGACATGTATGGAGGAGCTCAAGGACAACCTGAAGGACAAGCTCAACCAGGAGGAGATGCAAATAACGGAGGAGACGAAGAAGTAACTGACGTTGATTTTGAAGAAGTTTAATCAAACTTAACTTAAAAATAAAAACACCTTTTGAATTCAAAAGGTGTTTTTTTATGCCCAAAAATAAGTTCCCTATCAAAAAATAAACCTTCCCTACTTGACTTTTTAATTATTATATTTTAGATTTATACTAGCTGAATTTAAAAAAAAACTCGCTAGATTTTATTGTTTCACCCCATCAACCCCTACAAAATGATTATCCCCCAAAAGCACCCCAATGAAAAGCTAAGGCTTGATTACCTTAGATCTCTCAACATTTTAGATACACTTCCTGAATCTGATTATGATAACTTAACACAAATCGCTTCACAAATTTGTGGTACCCCTATATCTTTAGTTAGTTTAGTAGATGACAACCGTCAATGGTTCAAGTCTAAATTTGGAATAGAAGCTGAAGAGACTCCTAGAGACTTTGCTTTTTGTTCACATACGATCAATGAAAATGCCCCCATTTTTATTGTTGAAGACGCGACTAAAGATGTACGATTTCACGACAATCCCCTAGTAGTGGGAGCACCACATGTTACATTTTATGCTGGAGTTCCTTTAACTGATAGCAACGACTTACCAATAGGCACTTTATGTGTAATCGATAAAGAGCCTAGACACCTAACTCAATATCAAAAGGATTCCCTCATAGCTCTTGCCAAACAAGTTGTTAATCTACTTATACTGAGAAGGCAAAACATCACATTAACCAAAACATTGATTACACTCCAACAAAAAAATAAAGAGCTTGAGAACTTTTCAACGATTGCTGCACATGATTTAAAATCTCCATTAGTAGGTATTACAAGCGTTTCAAAATTACTTGCAGAATCCTACCATTCACAAATAGACGCTGATGGACAGCACATGCTTAATCTTCTTGCACAATCTTCAAAAAAATTAGCCAATATGATTGATAGTCTCTTGACTTATAGTAGAGCTAGTGCTATCAATCAAAAAAAGAAAAAAGATATTACTATTGATGAACTAAAAGAAGGGATTACTGCCTTATTTAAATGTCATGAAAAATTTGAGTTAACATTTGTTACCAATGAGGTAAAAAAACTACAAATTAACCCAACTATTCTAAATCAAATTATCGTGAATCTGGTCTCCAATGCCATCAAATACAATGATAAGCCTATTACCTCTATTGAAATAGGGATTGATGAATCTGCTCACTATTATGAGTTCTATGTTCAGGATAACGGTCCTGGAATTATGGAGAAAGACCTTGACAAAATCTTTATGATGTTTGAAACAGCTGCTACTCAAGATAAATATGGAAACCAGGGAAATGGAATTGGTTTAGCCATTGTCAAAAAATTAGTGGAACGAAATGGCGAAAAAGTAAGGGTCAGTTCAAAAATAGGAACAGGCACAAAATTCTCATTCAATCTAAAAAAATAAAAAACACATCAATTATGAAACACCTTTTTGTATCTTTTCTTTACTTCTTTTTATCCTACATTTATGGTCAAACTCCCATCCACGTATCCCAATTTGGGGCTGTTGGTGATGGTACAACAAATGATTATACTGCAATACAAGCTGCAATTGATAGTGCTGCTCAAACGGGATCTAAAGTCCTTTTTTCAGCCAAAACATACGCTATAGACAACACCTTAAAACTGTATGGTGGAGTAAACCTTATTGGAGAAGGAAAGGGTGCAACAGCTACCTCTACTCCATTTAACGGTACAGTAATCAAAAACATAGGTACTAAGTTGACTGTAAAAATTACTGGACATAATGCGGGTCTACACAACTTAACAATCTATGATACCGACAACGCAGGAGCTGCTGGAGGGGTTAAAATAATAGCTAACAACAGTGACATTGAAAGCATTATTCTTAAGAGCGTTTTAATCTTTGGCTTCACAGATACTTTTGCACTTAAACTAAAAGCCAAAAATGGAGGCGGAATTAGTTATTGCTCATTCTACGACCTAAGAATTAGACATGCGAAAATCGGAATACATATTGACGAAGATGAATCTTCTTATGTTAATTCAAACTCTTTCTACCATGGAGCAATTTCTGGTGGAGGTTTTGATTATTGTTTTCTAGCTGAGGGGGGGAATAACAACATTATTAATGCTATGATTATGGAGCCTTACACTTCTATTAAAGGACACTTTGTCGTTAAAGCGGGCGAAGTTATAGGAAATGACATCAGAATTGAGGGCGCTCAACAACCACAGCATGTGCCTTTAGTCGAATTTAAAGCAGGAACCAAAAATTCTATTCTAAATGGAACTTACTCAGGTGGCCTAACGATAGACAATGGCGATAATACTATTTTATTTAAAAGTGGGAAATCTCTAGGATACCACAACCCTAATTCCAATCTTTTTATTAATTCTAGCTTAAAAGGAACTGCAAACAATACCATTCCATATTGGGAAATTGGAAACACTGCCATAGTCGTCAAAGAAGTTGCTGATGAAATTTATACCAATCAGGAAGTCATTGAACTAACTATTCCACCAGGAATCACTTCCTATTTAAGACCTTCTCCAACGTTTTTACCTAAAGTACTTTCTAATTCAAAATATGAAACGGTTAATTTTGGAGCATTTATAAAAACCGATAAAAGCGATATTATCACTACGATCTGTAAAGCTCCATCAGGAACCGCTACAAGCCTTTACCACCCTGGAAATGACCAATGGCAACTTATTGGTATGACTAGTGCAATATCTGCTACAATCCCATATGATCCTAAGTTTTATATTGATAATTCTAGTTCTTCTGACTCTACAAAAATATACCTGACCTCCCCAACGCTTAACTTTGGCATTACTCCTCCAAAAATTGAAGCAGCACCAATAACTACTTCTGGAGGAATTTTAAATGGTACATTAAGTAATAGTATAACTGCTGTTAGCACACCTACTAGTACATTTTTAACTTTACCTAATTCAGGTAATATTTTTGAGGTTAATGGAACAAATACTATAGCTAGAATCAACCATTTATCCAATGATCGAATGCCTAAAGGAACCGTTATTACCCTTTTATTCAATAATGCAGGAACAAGTCTTGTTAATGGTGCTTATATTAAATTACTTACTGGTTATACATCAACACTAAATAGTTCAATCACACTCATTTCAAATGGAGATGGAACGTGGAGAGAAATGAACAGAAACCTCTAATAGTGCCTTATTTTTTTTAGCTTTGGCTACTGTAAAAGTTAAAAATGGACACACTCAGTAAAAAAGCTATAGAAAAGCACCTCTCTCAATTAGAGGGCTGGAGCTATAAAAATAACACCATCTGTAAAACCTATCGTTTTTCAGATTTTGATCAAGCTCTAAAAGCTATTCATTTGGTTGGTGATTTAGCAAAATCGTTAAATCACCATCCAGACTGGTCAAATTCCTATACACAACTTTCCCTATCAATTACCACCAAAGACATTGGAGGAGTCAGTGATTTAGATTTTAAATTTGCTTATCAAACTCAGGCGCTACTCAAAAATCTTGCACTATGAATATTGCTTCAATTACAGAAATAAGAAAAGAATTAAAAACAATTCCCAAAGAACAATTAATACTCATTTGTTTAGAATTAGGAAAGTTTAAAAAGGAGAATAAAGAGCTTTTAAACTATATTCTTTTCGAAAAAGAGGATGAGCACAGGTTTATAACAGCATTAAAGTTAGAGGTTGAATTAGAATTCTCTAAGATTAACACCAACAGTTATTTCTATATCAAAAAAAGTGTCCGTAGAATATTAAGATTGATAAAGAAGCACATCAAATACTCAAAGAAAAAAGAAACAGAAGCTGAATTATTGATTCATTTTTGCGAACAATTACAAAACATTCATCCTTCAATAAAAAATAACACAACGCTCTACAATATTTATAAAAGACAACTTATTTTGATTGAAAAAGCACTATTGAAAATCCATGAAGATTTACAATATGACTTCGAAGAATCAATTGAAAAACTGCGAAACTTTTAAAGTCCCCTCATCCATTCTGGTCTGAGATTCTCTTGGTTATTTAGTGCTGCTTTAACCTGATTTAAAAGTTGTTCTTTGTCTTTTCCTAATCGACCTTTCAACACTAAGTAATTAGATGCATGATCACTTCTAAACACCGTATCTTCTAATTCTAAATTTTCGATAAACAACTGTAATTCTTCAAGCACTTCTCTTTTGGATAGTTCTATAAATTCTCCTCGATACTCCTCTTTATATTTTTCAACACCATAAGGAAAACTAAGCACCAAAGTTGATGCAAATTCGGGCTGTGTTTCATTCAAAACCTTAGCAGAATTAAGCGCATGTTGATGTGTCAAGTTTTTACCTCCTAACCCTATCAACACCATTACGGAAGCTTTAATACCTGCTTGTTTTAACTTGAGCATTGCCTCCTTTGTAGATTGATAAGTTTCTCCTTTGGAAATATTTTCTAAAACGGTATCATCTCCAGATTCAATCCCTACGTACAACAGTTCTAGTCCAGCTGCCTTTAATTGCTTTAACTCTTCAATACTTTTTTTATTAATATTCGAAGGTAAAGCATAAGCTGAAATTCTTCTCACTGTAGAAAAATTAACCTTTATTTCATTACAGATCTGAATGAGGCGTTTAGGAGATAAAACAAAAGCATCCCCATCGGCTAAAAACACTTTTTGTATTGGAACTTGAAGTTGGGCAACTTGTTTTATTTCTGCTTTTATCTCCTCAAATTTTCTTACGGTAAACTTTTTGGTTTTATACATTTCACAAAATGCACATTCATTGTTACTACAACCTAAAGTAACCTGTAAAATTAAAGACCTTGCTTCACTAGGTGGTCGAAACAATGGTTCGTGATAAGCGATTGGAAAATACATCATTAAAAACAAAGATTTATTTCAGTATTTTTTTGTATGTTTATTAAAGCAAAACAAAAAAATGACCAAATACCTTAGGCCTAAAGATACATATAGAATTCCAAATGAAAAAACTGGAGAAGTAATTCATAAGATTGTCAAGTGGTATTTTAAACCAGAATATATTGGGTTAGAAAATTTAGCTCACGACCAACCTGCATTGTATGTATCTAACCATACGTTACTAGGATTAACAGATGGACCTTTATACATGGCTAAATTGCTTCACAAAAAGGAGATTTATTTAAGGCCTTTAGTTGATAAAATGCAGCGACACATTCCCATTTGGAGAAAATTAATGTCTGATTTCGGCGGTGTAATAGCGACGAAAGAGAACTGTAAAGAACTAATGCAGCAAAAACAGCACATCCTTGTTTTCCCGGGAGGAACAAATGAAGCCTTTAAAAATGATGGAGAAGAATACCAATTGATTTGGAAAGAACGATATGGTTTTGTAAAAATGGCCATTGAAAATAACTACCCCATTATCCCTATAGCTGGCTTAGGGGGAGATGAGTTATACGATATTGTTTTAGACAAAGAAGATATCATGAACTCTTTCGTTGGTAAACTTTTAAAAGACAGTGGAATTGCCAAGAAATACCTAAAAGGCGGGGAAAATATTCCACCTATTGTGGCGGGATTAGGAGGTACTTTTTTACCTAAACCTAAGCGTATCTATTACAACTTTGGAAAAGCTATTAATACCAGTCAGTATCATCAAAAAGTAACTGATGATATTTTAGAGAAAATCAGAATTGAAGTTGAACTCGAGATATACAAAGGGATTGTAAAAATGATTGAATATCGCCAAAAACATGGATTAAAAGACAATAGTTTTATTCGTAATTTATTAAATAATTATAATTTTAAACTTTAGATAGCACTCACCAGAAGAAGTATGAAAAAATTATTCCTTTTTATTCTATTATTCCCTTTGTTCAACTACGGTCAAACTGACTACATTGACTCACTCACTCATAGTACTTATCACACTCCGCATGAAGATGATTCTGTCCAGATGTTTAATTATGTTTTATTGGTTCGAGCCCATATCGCTAATCAAAGTCTTGACTCACTTTTACCAGTTTCAATAAAGGCGATTGAATATGCCAAACAAACTAACAACCCTGAACATTTAACTACTGCATACAACCTTAACGGTGTCTATTATAAAACTAAAAAGGAGTTTAAAAAAGCGATAGAAATCTTTAATATTGGAAAACAATATGCCGAAAAAATAGCTGGACCAGCCAGAATTAAATGTGTATTATATCACAACCTCAACCAATCTCATAATATTTTAGGAAATATTGACTCTGCTGTTTTTTATGCTGAAAAAACATATCAAGCTGCTGTCGCTGCTAAAAATGTAAAATTTCAATCGATATCATTAAGCGCTAAAGCCAGTTACAACATCAAAGTTGGGGCCTATGATAGTGCTCTTGAAAATCTTAATAATTCCTTAAAGTTAGCTATTGATTTACAGGATACTTCAAGAATTATCTCTGCGAATTTAGATATAGGTAAAGTATTGGCAGACAATGATAAGTATGATGAATTAATTGTTTTATACAATAAATTATTAGAAGATTATGATTCTATAACTCTTTCCTCTAAAATGGATTTAATTAATCTCAATATGGGGGCAGCTTATTCTGAATTGGGCAACCAAGAAAAATCTTTAGAACATACTTATAAAGTTTTAAATTCTAACAGTAACCTTAGGAGAGGGCTTGCACATGGTAACATTGGAGAAACCTTTTTAAAACTCTTAAATTCTGGAGTTCCTCCCTCTAAAATTCCTTTATTACAAAATGTAAATTTAGAACATGATGAACAACAAAATGAAGCAATTATTCTCAATATAATTTCTGATCATTTTACCAAAAGCTTTGATGATTTCGACGAAATTAATGCTGCTAATTACAAAGTTTTTCCTTTAAAAAACTTAGGTGAATATTATGATTACACTAAAGATTATAAAAAGTCTGTTCAATCATTTGAAGAAGCTTGGGCTATTGCAGAAGAAAAGAACTTAATGTATGAGAAAAGAGTTATTGCTAAACGTCTTTACGAGCAGTACAAACAATTAAACAAAGCTGAACAGTCCTTAATTTGGCATGAAAAATTTGTGGAAATATCAGATTCATTAAATTCTACTGAAAGTCAACAAGAAGTAGGAAGGCAACTCGCTCAATTTGAGTTTACCAACATTCGTTTAAAAGATAGTTTAGAACAAGTTAAAAAAGATGCTATTCAACAGCTTCAAATTGAACAACAAAATCAAAACATCAAGAATGAACGTTTAAAGAAATATTACTTATATGGCGGGTTAGCAATAGCCTTATTTTTGTTATTATTTTTATTTAGAAGGTTTAACATCACTCAAAAACAAAAACGACTAATTGAACTGCAAAAAGCAGCCATGGAAGAAAAGCAAATTGAACTTTCTAAAACACATTTAGCAATTAAAGATAGCATTAACTATAGTCGAAAGATTCAAAAAGCAATCTTTCCTTCTCAATCAGAAATAACTTCAATTTTCCCCAACAACTTTGTTTTATTTAAACCTAAAGACATCGTAAGTGGAGATTTTTACTGGTGCTATGAAGCTAACAACAAGAAAGTAATTGTACTTGGTGACTGTACTGGACACGGAGTTCCTGGTGCTTTTATGACGATCATTGGAATTAATATATTAAAAGAAATTTTACATGACGAAATTTATGAGAGCGCTGAAATTCTTAAAGCTGTAAATCATAAGTTGAAAAACAGGCTCAATCAAAACAATGATAGTATTAACGATGGTATGGATCTTGGCGTTTGTGTAATTGACGATCAAATGATTGAATTTTCTGGTGCGCACTTCCCTATCTACCACGTTAGTGAAAATCAACTTGTTGAGTATAAAGGAAGTAATATCTTTTTAGGAAATGATGATGAAGTGGGAACGATCAAAACCCACTATATACCTTATCAAAAAGGAGACTTAATCTACCTGGTTACGGATGGATTCCCAGATCAAAGAGGTGGAGAAAAAGGAAAAAAATATTACTACAAACCTTTAAGAACTTTATTACAAAGTAACGCTAAACACCCACTCAAACAACAAAAAGAAAACATCAATAAAGAATTTGAGAGTTGGCTAAAAAATAGTAATCAAAAGCAGATGGATGACGTTTCCATCATTGGAATTAAATTTTAAAGTGACCGAGCTATACTTAATAAAGTTATCGCATTAATTATTCTGGTTTAAAACTCTTACTTTCTTAAGTGATAAAGCATTTAAAGAATTACTTTGAATACCTTCAACATTTTGATTAAAAAATCTTAATGTTTCTGCATAAAACAAAGGTATAGCTGGAGATTCATCGTGTAATATCTGATTCATTTTTTTGTACAACACCATACGGTTACGCTCATCTTTTTCAACTTGGGCTAATTCAAAGAGAACATCATATTCTTGATTTTTGAAATGGGTATAGTTGGAACCAAATTCAGGATAAAAGTTTTTACTATAAAATAATTGGAAATAATTAATTGCATCTGGAAAGTCTGCAATCCATGACTTCCGATAAAAATTAGCCTCAAACTGCGCTATTCGTTGATTCATTGAAGAAACAGAGTTCATATCCACCTTAATTGTTAGTCCTATTTTAGAAAGCTCTCTTTGTAAGTATTCACACATTGTTTTATATTCTGGCGTTGCAGAAAGTGTTATTACAGGAACCGCCTCACCGCTCTCATAACCTGCTTCTTTAATTAACAACATTGCCTTTTCAATATCATACGAATATCCCTCTATACTGAAGTCCTCAAAACCTGGCATTCCCTGAGGTATAAAGCCCTTCGTCGCAGGAACCCCTATATTATTCCTAAGGTATCTAACCATTGCTTGTCGATCTATAGCATATCCTATTGCCTGTCTTATCAATTTATTTTTCAAAGGATTGTTTTGATGATGGTCATTTTCATCCATTAGAATTCCTAAATAGTCGGTATTTAACCAATCTATTTTTTGTAGATAGAACGAATTCTTTAGCTCCTCATTTAGCTCTCCCTCTCCATTAAGTAATTGGTCTTTATCATCTTCATTCATCCCAGAAATCATCTCTAAATTCCCAGATTTAAACTTGATAAACTCTTGGTGCTTATCTTGTATAAAATAGACAGAAACTGCATCTAAATAAGGTAAACGTACACCTTTATGATCTGCTTCAAAGTAATGTTGGTTTTTAGCCATCACTAACTTTACATCTTTTTTCCATTTCTTAAGATAAAAAGGTCCTGTTCCTATTGGGTGAAGGCCAAAATCATCACCAAAATATTCCACGACTTCATAAGGAACAATGGTACAATAGGGTAATGATAATTGGTAAATCAATGAAGGTTGTGGAGTACTTAAATGAATAACGACTGTATTTTCATCAATAGCTTCAATAGCTTTGAAATCAGGACTAGAATTATCCAGATTTTGAAAAATATATTTTCCTGGCGACGCAGTTGTTGGATCGATAATTCTTAAAAAAGAATACACAACATCACTTGCCGTTACTCTTCTTGTTTCTTTACTTCCAAACAAGTCGCTCCTGTTGAAATAAACATCCTCCCTTAAATTGAACTGATAAGTTAACCCATCTTCAGATATTGACCAAGCTTCAGCAATAGATGGTTCCACATTTAAGTCTTTATCTAGACTCACCAACCCATTAAACAATTGTTCTATAGCTAAAAAGTCTTCAAACCTTCTTACATAGGCTGGATCAAGCGTTGAGATTCCTGCTGACTCATTATACCTAAACACTGTTTTTTCTTGCTCCTTTCTTCTATCGTCTTTTAATTGACATCCCCATAAGAAACTAACAGCAATAAATAGAAAGAGTGCTTTCATAACTATTTTAAATCAAATAAATTATTGACTCCCATACTTCTCTCAACGGTAAAACCTTCTCCAAATCTCGCTCCAATTATTCTACCAAAATTTGCAGCTCTACCCTTTAAATACTCTAAAAATTCTGGAGAAGAAATTGGAGTCACAGGCCCTTTATCATCAGGGTTATAAAACTGCGTTTTATAGGCCATTATCGCTTCCATTTTTGTTTCGTAAAATTCATCGATACCAACAACAAAGTCTGGCGTGATCCAATTATCCTGGACATACCTGTAGACTACCTTTGGTCTCCATGGTTTCTGTAAACTTCCATCATTTTGTTGGGTACCTATCTTTACTAAACCAGATAAAAAGCAAGCTCTAGAAACTAAATCTCCCCCTCTTCCATGATCTGGATGCCTATCTGATACCGCATTACACAATACAATTTCTGGTTGGTATTTTCTAATTTGATGAATAACCTTTAATAAGCTCGTTTCATTGATTTCAAAAAAACCATCTGCTAACTGTAAGTTTTCGCGGACTTCAATTTTCAAAATTTCAGCTGCTACATGCGCTTCTTTCATTCTTGTAACAGCTGTACCTTTAGTTCCTAGTTCTCCTAAAGTTAAATCTACAATTCCTACTTTATAACCTTGAGCTATTTGTTTAAGAATTGTCCCTGACGCTGCTAATTCCACATCATCTGGGTGAGCTCCGAAAGCTAAAACATCTAATTTCATACTATATATTGAGATTATCTATAAAGATAATTCAAGATCTTCAGAAAAAATACGTCTGAGCTAAAACTTATTGAAACAGGGGCGTTAATAATTATAATAAAATGCAATAAAAAAGGGGATACTTACGTATCCCCCGAAAAAATCAGTTGCTAAAAGCAACTTTTTATTTGACTACCCCGATACAAATATACAACGTATTTACATTCAAATTTTCAATTTTCGACCAACCTCCTCAAAAAAAAATTCTACCCAGCTTTTTCTTCGTTTAAATTTCAAAACACTACGTATAAACACGCATATTTACATCGGTCTTTATGCTAATCGCTGTTTAATATATTTTATGAACTCCTCAGTTGTCTTGATTTTATACCAATCATCATTGGCAATTAAAACTTTTTCTTTTCCATCAATTATTTTCAACACAAAAGGAGGCGTAAACCTCCTTTTACCTATATTGACTTCATCTTTATAGATAAACTCAATATCATAATCTAATGACTGAATAAAAGTCAACCACTCTTCTTTAGGCCTAAAGCTTCCATGTGTTAATGCACATAGTTCACAATTATAAGTTTTAGGACTAATAATTTTATGTGCAAAATTTGATGCTTTATAAAACCAACCAGATTGAGCATTATACACAAAGACTAATCGCTTTTCAGCTCCACTATTCATTCAAGTTCCAATTGTATTCTAAATAACTTATTTTAGCAGAAGTAGAGACTTTTGTCCCACTATACTTATTGATGTATTCAATAATATTTCCATTCGAGAAATCCTTAGCATACCACTCAAATATCTTAGATATTTTAACCGTGTTTGCTCCCAATTGATTTTTTGTTTTATCAGCAAAAAATTGTTTAGTAACCATTCTTAACTGCGAAGAAAGCTTTTCTGCCGTATATGCTTCATTTAATAATTTAGGACACGATACAGAAGCACAATTAATAGCAAAATGAATTCTTGACTCCCCCATTTTTCTAAGAATATTATTTTCTACATCACCTAAGCTATAAACTTTACCTGCTATTTTTATAAACTTCTTATCCCAAGCTTTATCTATTTTCATAATACTACTAGTAGGATAATGCTCTACAATCAATTGAACAGTAAATGCATTATATACATTAATCCAATAAGCCAATTTTTCATTTCTTGACCAACTACTCGTTGGGCTTTTTGCTTTTAAAGCGGTTAAATAGTTATTCAACTTAACTCTGTCGGCTTTAAATCCTTTGTAATTGACCTTACCTGTACTGGAAACATTTTTTTTCAACAATTCATTCCATATAGAATGATCAAATGCTGCTACATCTGCTACTTCAATACTCTTAATTTGAACAGGTTCTTTGTCTAAAGCATAAGTTCCCGAACTTAGCAACATAACCCCGCTAATTAAACTCAATGTTATTCTTTTTTTCATAGTGTTTGGTGTAATTATATTATCATCAATTTAGCACTTTGGTTTAGTACTACAAAATAAATACCAAAGTCATTTCTATCTATAAGTTGAAAAAAACGATAATTACTGACAAGTTTTTTAAAATTGTGCCACTAATTTTAGGTTGAGTCTTCTTGAAGTGAGAAAAGAAGGAATAGAGTATTGCCTTCCTGTAACATCTGTTATCCATGTATAATTAATGGTATTAGCAATATCTAACAAGTTAAACACTTCTAAAGAAAGCCACATTTTATCAACTTTTTTCAGTAATGACTTCTTACTAAACTTACTTCGATTGGTATGCTCCCCTATTAAGTCTTTACTAAAACCAATATCTACCCTACGATATAAAGGTGTTCTTAAAGTATCTGGGTAACGCTCTGCCCCAGGAGGTCCGTATGGTAATCTAGAACCAACAGCAACAGTTAAATTCACTTTAAAAGTACTCCATTTTATTTTTTCGGTATCCCATTCTTTAGGCATTTTATCCTGAAAAAACATCGAAAAACTGATACGTTGATCTGTTGGCCTAGGAATGTAACCTGGATTTACTTTGGTACTATCCACTGCAACGTCGTCTGCAGTATAACCAAAGATAATTTGTTCTCCACTTGCATTAAAATAGTTATAATAATAATCATCTAAAATATCCTCTTCTGTTTTTAAATAAGATAATGAGGCATAAGATTCTATTCCCTTGATAAACTCCCCATTCACTTTAAAGTCTAAACCTTGTGCATAGGCTTTTGCATTATTTTTTCCATAATACCTTATTCGAACATTATCAATTTCATAAGGGATAATGTCTGACATTAATTTATAGTAAGCTTCTGCACCAAACTTAAAGGGTCTATTTTTGATAAAGAAAGTATAATCTGTTCCCAACACAAAATGGATGGATTTCTGAGCTCGTATAGCTGGGTTTAATTCTCCTGATAAATACCTCATTTCTCTGTAAAAAGGAGGTTGATAATAAAAGCCTGTAGCAAATCTAAAAGACACATTTCTTCGGTAAATATCATTATCCTTAATAAAAAACCATGCAGGCTTATAGGTTAGGTTAAATCTAGGCGAAACAACAGTTTGATTATTGTAAGTCCAGTAATTTGCTCGAACACCTAAATTCGCATTTAAATAACGACTGGAGTAGAAAGTGGTATCTAGATAATAAGATGTATCACTAGTAATTACTGAATCTTGAATAATAACTTTAGTAGAATCAAAACTAAAATCTCTTTCAGTTTGAACAAACCCTGTTAGTCTATTAGAGTTTAATTCAGTTTGGCTTTTCAATAAATAGCTTAACTCTAAATATTGGTAATCTTGAGCTGATGGTAAAGTATATCCGACAGAATCTGCTGGGTGAGGAAGATTAAATCGAGCTGAATCTATATACGTCCATTCACTTAACTTATCGTTAATCAATTCGTGTTGAAACTTAGTACCAAAACTCCATTTATAGCGATCGCCAAAATATCTTCCCTGAACTGAAGCATTAAATACCGAAGCATCTAAGGTATTTCTAGCATGCTCCAAAAAAGCTCCAACCCCACGATTAAATGCTACCTCACCATATTCGTCGCTTCCCAAATCTCGCTCCAACTCATCCAACTTATATTCGCCTAGCAAATCGAAATTTTCAAAAGCTTTTGAACGATAATAGGAAGTAATGTAATTCAATTCAAGTTTATCAGACAATTCTTGATTCAACTTTAAGGCCCCCATATATGTTTCAAACTCTGTGACTTCTTGCCCCTCATAAAACACAGTAAATCTTAATGCTTGGTTGATTGAACCAAAACTCGTCTCCCGATTTTGTGGCACCACTAAATATTTATTTTTAGAATAAGTTCCAAACAAGGTCAATTTTGTTTTCTCATTCAAATAATAATTATACATTCCTTGATAATCAATAAATGTAGGTTTATAATCTCCTTTAGTATCTAATGCTCCTAGTAAATAGGAATTGGTTCGATATCTTACACCAGTAATAAAGTTAGAACGTGTGTTTATGGTATCTTCTACATGAGCTGCAGCCCCCAATAAGCTAGCTGTAAATGACCCTTTGAAACGCTGGGGTTCTCTGTAAGTAATGTCTAAAACAGAAGATAATTTATCTCCATAATTTGCATTAAACCCACCTGCTGAAAAAAGAATATTATCGACTAAATATGGGTTAACAAAACTCAACCCTTCTTGTTGACCAGAACGAGCCAAAAATGGTCGATAAACTTCTATTCCATTAACATATATTAAATTTTCATCAAAATTTCCTCCCCTTACATTATAGCCGGCAGACAACTCATTATTTTGAGAAACCCCAAATTGTGAAAACTGCAACACATTTTCAAGATTTTCAGATGGCGCTGAAATTTGACTAGGCTTAATTGGGTTTTCCCACCTTTCTAAAGTTCCTATTTTAGGCTTTTTGCCTTCTACATTTACAACTCCTATGGAAATATAATCCAACTTAATATCAACTTTTTTAAGTTCATTCGGACTCAGTGTAAAAGCTACTTTCTTAGGGCTATATGCAACGCTAGAAATTTTTATTATAGTTTTCTTATTAGCAGGAATTATTAACTCAAATTCACCTCTTTGATTAGAGACTGTTCCTCTTTTGGTTCCTTGAATACTAATATTAGCATCTTTTACAGGCTGCTCAATCTCATTTTTAATGACACCCATTATCCGAGCAGTATTTTGCCCTAAAATACTAACTCCAAACAACAAGAATAAGAGAAAAAAAATACTTCTAACCATTAGAATGCTTATTGCCTTTTAAAGTCTCCATTTTTCCATGACTGAATAAATTTAGACCAAGCTATAGGGTTTAAAAGATTGTTGGGTGGTAATTGACCAGCGTAATATAGTTTATTTTGTACTTGTTGCATTTGATAATTATAATTCATACTTCCATTCATTGGAATACCATCAGCCATTTCTTTTAATTCAGCCTGTGCTAAATTATGGACAGCTCGTTTATAATCATCATTAGGGATTTCAACATTGACAAAAGCTTCTGCAAATTGCTCTTTAGAAGGCCATGGGTAGATGACGGCTACTGGAAGCATTATTGTATCAGTTGTTAGCACATGTATTAATGAATATCGATCTTCTTTTAAGGTATCTGGAATAACATAATAAGAAGTTTTAAACCCAACTGAAGAAAAGCGAATCGAATCACCTTTATGGGCAACAAAAGAGAAATAACCGAAATAATCTGAAATCGTTCCACGCTTAGAAGACTTATCTAAAACAGTACAATAAGGCACTGGTTCTAGGCTATCCCCAGAAACGACTACTCCACTAAATTGTATTAACTGATGGCGGGTTGTATCCTGTGAAAACACGACTACTTTTCCCAATAACAAAATCACAATTACTACAATCCAATTTTTCATTTTATCGATATTAAAATTATAACCTATAACTATTTTCTTTGGTGTTATATTGTGTAAAAATACAAAAAAAGCCTTGAGAAAAATCCCCAAGGCTTTTTAATTTTTCGATTGATATTTTAGTTATTTGGCAACCACCATAGATTTAGTTATTGTTCCTTGATTGGTTGTAATTGTATACTGATAAACCCCTTGTGACATTTCATTGGTGTTTACATTAATCGCATGCTTTCCTTTTGCTTGATTGATTTCAGTATTTGTGAAAATAACTTTACCATTGATATCAGTAATTTTTAGCGTAACATCAGATTTTTCGTTTAAAACATATCCAATAACTGTTTGCCCTTTTGCTGGATTAGGTCTATTCTGACTTAAAGTTACCAACGCTTCATTTTCTTTTATACCTACACCATAATTTTCAAAATCTAAACGAATGGCCGGAACAAATCCCCATCCTAAATATCTATTGACAGCATTATTAGTTCCAAAAGGACCGTATACTGTTGTCGAAAGATCAGGGTTCCCTCCATTATTGGCACTTAAAACAATTGGCTTATCTTCTGCAAAATCAGACTCTATTTCTATAATATATTCTTTATTTGCCTCTAAAGTTACTGGTGTAGCTAACCTTATTGACGTCCAGTTACCAATATCAGATGGAGCCACATTATAATCAAGAGCTAACAACTCATTCACATCTTGTATTCCTGAAAGAACCTCATGAATTCTAAGTGTATAAAGCTCGTTAGTTGACGTCCCTTGTTCAAATTTAACATCTACCTCATATAACGTTACTTCACTTGTAATTAGGTAGCTCGCTCCAACGGCAATTAGGTCATCATCATCAAAAGTTCTTGTTGAAGTCGTTTCCTTATAATGAGACATCGTAAACTCTGTAATATTATATGTACTTGTACCAACATTATCACTTCCCTCTTCATCTGTAGGAAGCGTAAATGTTTCTGTTAGACTTTCTATAACAGAAGGTGTATACGTTGAGTTTGTTGTCCAAATAGTATCTTTATCATAAGGTTCGATAGAATCCAAAACAATCGTTTCTGTATATACACTTCCAGATGTAGAACCACTGATATCAATAGCTACTGAAACATTATATTGAGTTTGCGTTCCTTTATTGACAATAACTGCACCTGTTTGCGCTATTGACGTTTGGCTTGTTGGCAATTCACTAAATTCTTGAGTTTGATTAAAGTTTGCATCAAACACATCTGCCACAGCTAAATTATTACTCAAAGCATCAAGAACAACAACATTATCTAAATTGAACTGAGCGCCATCTTGCCCTGTATAATGAAAAGCAAATTTCACTTGATTCATTCCAGCTCCAGTAAAGTTACTAATATCTACATACGCTGTTGTCCATTCATATTGTTCCCAATCATTACTATGAGTCGCCTCTAATAAGGTGGTATCATCTTCCACCCATAAAGTATCACTCCAAGTCGCTCCATTGTCTGTTGAAACAAATAAGCTAATATCAGCAAAATCATTAGGGGCCACATGCCAGTGAATACTTGTGTTAAAGTCAAATTGTAAATGAACAGTAGAAGAACTAGGAGTTGATAAATCTATTGCAGGCGTTTCTAAATATTCATCATGAACATCAGTTGCATTATCGAATAAAACAGAAGCACAGCTTCCTGGGTTCCCACCAGAGTTAGCATGCCATTCTTGTTCAGCAGTCGTTATAGTTGAAGAAGAACCACTGTACTCAGTCCATCCTGCAGGCGGAAATGTTCCACTCTCAAAATCTTCAGATAAATAGGATGCTTTAAGCCTAGCTGGTTGTTGCTTAGACGATTTAACATTTTTATTCTTAGCCGTATAATCCCCAAAATAACTACTCTGAGCTAACAAAGTAGAAGAGGCTAAGATAACACTCAAAGAAAGGTAGATATTTCTCATGTTAATTTAATTTTAATTTATTGTTATCACAAATTTAGTGTTTTTTACTGACTGCTATTGGTTTTTTTATCAACAGCGATGAATTAATCGTCTGTTTTTCTTATTTTTAGCCCAAAAGAATACCAAAATTATGAAACAGCTTTTACTCTTCATTCCACTTTTACCACTATTAACATATGGACAAATAACCATCTCCGATAATAATTTCCCTAATAGTGGCGACCAATATGTATATAGTAATGCTAACACAAATGGTTTGGACATTTCTTTAACTGGAAGTAATATAAGCTGGGATTACTCCCAACTTACCAATATAAATCAAGACACAACCACCTATGTAGCTGTTACTTCTACCCCATTTGCTTATCAGTTTTATTTTAACAACTCTTTTATTTACCCAGACTATAAAGCTGATTATGGTATTAAAGGTATTGAGATCAATGCCTTTAATCAAGTAACGATTTCTGATGTTTTTAACTTTCACAAAAAAAATAGCTCTTCACTTGAAATGGTTGGTTTTGGTGCAAACATCAACGGGATACCAGCCTCAATTAAATATGATACTATAGATCAACTATACCCCCTACCCCTTAGCTATGGAGCTAGTGATTCAACCTCGGCATATTACCTCTTAGATGTTCCTTCTCTAGGAGCTTATGGTCAACATATACAAAGAAAAGTAGCAGTTGATGGTTGGGGAAGTATCGTAACACCTTACCAAACTTACAATCAATGTTTAAGGGTAAAAACTACCTTATACCAAAGAGACACACTAAAAGTTCAGCAACCTTTCCCTTTACCAGGTGTAGCGTTTAATAGACCTGTGCAAACAACATATGAATGGTTTGTAAACGGTGTAGGCGTTCCTGTTTTTTCAATAACTCAACAAGGAAATACGATTTCAAATGCCAAATATCTTGATGCCAACACCTCTAGTTTTGTAGAACATCAAAATAACTTTGACCTCAAAATATATCCTAATCCATCTAATTCTATCATCAATATTTCTACTTCACAAAAAGATGGTACGATGCATATCATTGACTACTCTGGAAAACTTCTTTATTCAGGAGCCTACAAAACATCAATTGATATTTCAAATTATCCTAAAGGTCAGTATGTTCTCACCTTAACTCATGAAGGGCAAAAAGGTAGTTTAACAATTCAAAAACAATAAGATGACCATTACTGAAGCTCAAAACATCGTTGACAAATGGATTAAAGAATATGGTGTTCGTTATTTTAATGAATTAACCAATATGGCTATGCTTACCGAAGAAGTTGGTGAAGTTGCAAGAATTATCGCGAGAAGATATGGCGAACAATCTGAAAAAGAATCTGATAAAAACAAAGATTTGGCAGACGAGATGGCTGATGTCCTTTTTGTTTTGATATGCCTCGCCAACCAAACAGGAATTGACTTAGAGCAAGCATTAGCTAAAAACCTTAATAAGAAAACGCAAAGAGATGCCGATAGGCATATCAATAATAAAAAATTGACCTAATTGATATGATTTAATTGATGAATTGGTGGGGTAAAATATCGAACCTAAGTGTTAAGGCTGAAATGAACAGTTCAGAAATAAGGTCTTTACAACTCACCAATCGACTTATTTTTATCTCTGGAATTTTAGCGAGTTGTTATATTCCTATTTTAATATGGATCAATGCTTTTTGGATGACCTTGCAACTAATCCTACTTTCCTCAGTTGCTTTTGTCTTTTTATTTTTCCCAAGAAATAGTAAACTAAATCATGCCACTCCAATCATTGCTTTAGCTGCTATTTATCATATGGCTACTGTTTCTATTGTCATTCCAGGAAGTCAATTGGAACTATATTTAATACTTATTGCTTTAATTCAACTTGCTGCAATTAAAAACCACAGCCTGTCTTATCTTATTTTTGGAACGAGTATTTTTGCTTACTTCCTCAGCGTTTATACACAGACATTTATTACTCCAATTATTGTGATGACTGAAACGCAACAATTAGTAATGGTAATTTTAAATATTTTAGGAGTCTTCTTAGGTGGCTTTTATCTTGTTTTTCAGATCAAATTAACAAACTATAAATATAAAAATGACATCTTAAAAGAAAGGCAAGAGGTCATTAATAAAAATAAGAGAATTGAACGTCAAGTGGGGATAATTGAAGATGCACACAAAGAAATTACGGATAGTATCAATTATAGTAAACGTATTCAAAATGCGATTTTGCCGTCTCAAAAGAAACGAATCAGTCTCTTACCCAATTCTTTTATTCTATATAAACCTAAAGATATTGTTGCTGGAGATTTTTATTGGGTTGAAGAAAAAGGAAATCAAACATATTTTGCTGTAGGAGATTGTACTGGACATGGAGTTCCTGGTGCGATGATGAGTGTTATATGTACCAATGCTTTGAATAGAGCCCTTAATGAATATAACACCCTATCCCCTGACAAGGTCTTGAATAAAACACGTTCTTTAGTAATCGAAAGTTTGGAAACCAATCTTAACAATGTTAAAGATGGTATGGACATCGCTCTGTGTTCGATAGAAGGACAGACCTTAAACTATGCGGGAGCCAACATTAAATTATACATCATTAGAAATAATGAAATCTTAGAATTTAAACCAGATAAACAACCCATTGGCCAATACATCAAGGCAGCAACACCATTTAACAACCACCTTATAACATTAGAAAAAGAAGACTGTATATATTTAGTTACAGATGGCTATGTAGATCAGTTCGGAGGAGAAAAGTTAAAGAAGTTTAAAACACCTCAACTAAAAAAAACGTTATTAGAAGCTTGCAAGCTACCTATTAACCAACAAAAAGATTTTTTAAATCAGACCTTTGAAAATTGGAAAGGGGGCTTAGAACAGATTGATGATGTTTGTATTATGGGAGTCCGTATTTAATACTTAGCGGTTAAAGCTACTTCTATCTTATCTGAAAAACCTTTTATTTTTGCATTGTCTAGCCCAAACATTGTCCCATCAATCATAAAAGAAGCTTTTATTACTGTTTCTCCTGATTTATTGGTTAGCAATCCATGAGTTGAAAAAGGAACAGTTACGCCTTTAATAGTCATATCACCTTCTACTTGAACAATGTGGCGTCCCTCTTTATGAATAGCAGTACTTGAAGAGATTTTACCTGTAAATTTTGCAGCAGGAAACAAACTAGCACTCATATTATTTTCATTAATAAAATGTTCTTGCATCAATCCTTTTTTAAAAACAAAACTTTCGATAGGCACAACAAATAACACCGTTTTTTTATCTAAGTTTATTTTACTCTCAAAAGTATTAGTCTGAGCTTTTACCTCTTTTTTCTCAACAGCATGAAAAAGAATATTTCCTGATTGAACTGATTTTTCTTGAGCCCAACCAACAATTGAAAGTCCGATACAAGTTGCAAATAATAACAGTAAATTTTTCATGTTTGATTTTTTTATAAATGTAGTAATATTTTTAAATGTTCTCTTCTATTTTTCTATGAATCTCCAAAATTTAATGACCATAATGTACTTATAAGGCTAAATGTGCTCCATCACAATATGGAGGGTTTGCTGTTAATTTACAAGTACACAAATTAGCTTGTTGCCTAAATTTTGATTGAAAAACAAGTGGTTTAATTGTCGTTTCTCGATGTTCCCCATCACAGAATGGTTGAGCCTTAGACCTTCCACAAGAACACCATACGTATTGTTTCTGTCTTTCTAGCATAACTGTTTCAGGAATTTTCCCAGCAATAAGTGTTTTACTCTTCATCTTACTTTTCTTCATAACCATAACCGTAACCATAGCCATACCCGTAGCCGTAACCATACTTACCGTAATACGTTTTCCATTTCCCTTGCTTCACTCCATTTAATACGAGCCCAATATGCTGCCCATCCACTTGTTCTATAATATCCTCTAGGAAATCAACTCCTTTTTTATTTGCTTTCTGAGTATTCATTACAAACACAGAAGTATCTACTTTTTTCAATAAAACTACGCCATCACTCACTAAACCTATAGGTGGGGTATCAATAAACACATAATCATAATGTTCTTTAACATAGGTCAGCAAATCATCCATAATTGGTGACAATATCAATTCAGACGCATTGGGAGGAACAGGTCCACTAGATATAATATCCATGTTTTCTTTAAAAGGTTGAATAGCCTCTTTTATTCCGCTATTCCCACTTAATATTGTTGACGCCCCCTTTTGGTTACCTATGCTTAAATATTTATGAATTTTAGGTTTATGCATATCAAAGTCGATCAACAATACTTTTTTACCCGAACGCGCATAAATCATTGCTAATCTTGAAGAAGTAAACGTTTTTCCTTCTCCTGGATGAATTGAAGTTACTAACAACAAATTCGACTGCTCTTTTTGATTCAAGTAACTCAGTGATGTTCTAATCCCTCTTAAAGCCTCAGTTATATTCGCTTTGGCTGGAATATCTATTGTTACATCTTTTACAAAAGGTAAGCTTCCCAAAATTGGGATTGATGTATTCTCAGACAGTTCTTTAATATTCTCATAACGACTATAAAATACTCCCCTAATAAACGTTAAAAACACAGCAAAACAGACTCCAATAAAAACATACATCAAAATCACACTATTTGCACTAGTTCCAACTGTACCTAACACACGAGATTTTTCAATTACTTTTGTTTGAGGCACTATCCCTGATTTAGCAATAAAAGTATTTGCTCTTTTTTCCAATAAGAAAACATATAATTTTTCATTTACTTCTAGTTTTCGATTTACAGATAAGATATCTCTTTTTGTCTTCGGAATACGCTTCACTAACGTCTCAAAATGCTGAATTTCCTTATCTAAATCAACTATCTTCTCTTCAATTGCATTTCTTGTATTTGAAACATAAATCAAAATATCTTTTTTCTGAGAGACAATTGATTCTTGTAGTTTTTCTAATTCTTGGTGATTACTTTTCACCTTATACGACAAATCAATCTTTTTGGTTTGAGTTTCGTAAAACTTAGTCAACGCTATTTTCAAATAAGGGTCACTTTCCAATACATAAAATGATGGAGGCATTAATTTATCTTCATTAGCTTCAATGACATATTTTTTTAAATTATCCAATGAATTAATATCCAATTCCAATTGTCTTCTTTGCGTTTCATAGGTAATCAATTGGTCAAAATAAACTTGCGATTCTCTATTTAAATCTAATATTCCTTTTTGGTCTCTCATCAACTCCAGTTCACTACTGATAGAATCTAACACTTCTATTACATTGTCTAACTGTTTCTGTATATAATTCTGGGTATTATCATTAATAAACAACTGGTTTTCTAGGGTGTATTGAATATAAACCGAACTCAAAGTATCCAAGAACATCTTTGCTCGAATAGCAACAGGATCTTTTAATGAAATCGTTAATATAGAGGTATAATCAATGTTTTTAATCTCCATATTTTGAATCACACGGCTAACCCAATATTGCTTCGAATGAGGTATAAACTGATATTTTGTTTGTGACCTCAGCTCTTTATTTTTCGGTGTAATTAACGATTTATTGTGTGCGGTTAGAATATACTCATTTGTAATTGCTTCTTCATCAAATTTATGTTCATAGACCTTTAACTCTCCATCCACTTCTATTTCGACTCTATAACTAGCACTATCAATGTAATAAAAGTCAAATTTACGTTCATATAAAGACTGGTTTAACAAAGTAACATCTACCCTAAATGGGCTGCTATTAAACATCTCATCTGTTCTAATTCGACCTACGATAAAATAGGAGACATCAAAGTTAAGTTTGGAAAGAGATTGTTCGACTAAATCATAAGATTTTAAAATTCTCATTTGATTTAATATATCTCCATAGACGTTATACAGTCCAATATTACTATTAATTGAGTTTTGATAATCATAAACATCATTAGACTTCAATAAAATCTGAACTTGAGCACTATAATCTTTTACTGATTTGTAACTCATAAATTTACCTACTACACAAAAAAACAATGGAAAAACGATAAAAAGATACCAGTTTTTTGCCATTATCTTCATCACCCACCTCAAATCCTTGAGGGATACTAATGTTTCTTGTTGTTGATTATTATTCAAGCTTCAATTTTTTAATTCAATTATGACAAATATAAGACAACCCACTAAAAGGTTGATATATTTTATGAATAATTCTATTTAATAATAACTAATTCTTAACAACTTATGCTTTTCAATAAAAAAATTATGTCTATATTTGTTCTTAGGAAATGAAATTTTTCAAATACATATCTCTACTAATTTTATTACTATCATTAGTATCCATTGTGTATGGACAACCGGCAGGTGGAGGACCACCTGGAGGTCCTGCAGGTGGTGGCCCTCCTTGTTGGCCTCCTCCATGTATACCTGTTGATGGGGGAATTAGTTTTTTGCTTGCAATTGGTGCTGCTTATGGTGCTAAAAAAGCTTATCAAAACATAAAAGAAGAATCATAAAATACAAAAAGTTGAACTTTGGTTCAACTTTTTTAGTTTAAATAAAAATTAAACCTTAATGCTCAAAAATCCATTTTTGAAATTTATTATCACATTTGCAGTATTAGTTATTTTGTGGTTTAGTTTTTATGAAAACATATATAGTTTATTTGAAGGCGATATTCAAAGGATTATCTCTATTGAATTAGCTCATCAATCCACTTTTTTCATCCAACTGTTAGGTTATTCACCAATCATTGATACCTCAACAGATTATGTTATCACCTCAGTTGAGGGAGATTATATCAACCATGGAGTTTGGATTGGAGAACCTTGTAATGGGCTTAAAGTCTTTGGTTTATTTGCGATATTCATCCTAGCATTTCAAGGGAAGTGGATTCATAAATTATGGTACATTCCTCTAGGAATATTTATTTTACACCTCGCAAATGCTATTAGAATAGCTGTTTTAACTATTATTTCTGCTGAAAACCCTACTTTACTGGATTTTAACCACAATATTACTTTCCAAGTACTCGTCTATTCAATCGTATTTGGACTATGGTATTTTTGGGTCAATAAATTTTCTAAAAAATAGAACGTTGAATCGTTTTTTAAAATATGGAATTGTCGGTTTGGGAATATGTTTTATTTTCTATCTAGATTTTGTACGCGACTATATTTTTAAAAACATTGGTTTTCAAATTTACTACCTACAGCATCTTTCACCTGATGGAACAGCATCAATAGATAGTTACACAGACTCCTTTATTGAAAGTTTTATTAAAGACTACTCTATTAAAGAGTTGAATAATTTAAAGTGGCTATTTACCGCTATTTTTAGTTTCTTATTTGGGGCACTGGGCGCCATCATCAATGGTATTTTTTACCAAACAAGTAAAGTTTCTTATTATTTCTTTATACTCTACACTATTCTTTTCTTAAGCGCTTTTATTATTTATACTAGCTCTTATTTAAGCGCCAACTATACATTTCAAAACAAAGCATATTTAATTGCTATGGAAATTGCTCATTTTTTGCAATCATCACTTCCTACGCTATTCTTTTTAGTTAGCTTTAAGCTATTCTATTTAGATAAAAAATAGCTTTATTTTTCCTCATCTATTCAACACTTTTGATTATTTTTGTTACGGTAGTTGTTGGAACAAAACAAGTACCCTTAATACTAAAACACACAATAATAAATACGCTACGTATGACTCAAGACAATCAAGTATTTGACTTAATCGAACACGAAAGAGTTCGTCAAACAGAAGGAATAGAATTAATAGCATCTGAAAATTATGTGAGTGATAATGTAATGAAAGCTGCAGGTTCAATTCTAACCAATAAATATGCTGAAGGGTTACCTAACAAAAGGTATTATGGAGGTTGCGAAGTTGTTGACCAAATAGAATTGTTAGCTATTGAAAGGCTAAAGCAACTATTTGGAGCTGAATGGGTAAATGTTCAACCACATTCAGGGTCACAAGCTAATGCCGCAGTTTACCTTGCCTGTTTAAAACCAGGAGACAAAGTCTTAGGTTTTGACTTATCTCATGGGGGACATCTTACACATGGTTCACCTGTGAATTTTTCTGGAAAACTTTACACTCCTGTTTTCTATGGAGTGGAAAAGGAAACTGGATTAATAGACTATGATAAAGTAGAAGCTAAAGCAATTGAAGAGCAGCCTAAAATGATTATTTGTGGGGCCTCAGCTTATTCTAGAGATTGGGACTATAAAAGATTAAGAGCAATTGCCGACAAAGTAGGTGCGATATTATTCGGAGATATTTCACATCCTGCAGGATTAATTGCTGCTAAATTGCTTAACAACCCTTTACCGTATTGTCATGTTGTTACTACTACTACTCACAAAACACTAAGAGGGCCTCGTGGTGGTGTAATAATGGTAGGTAAAGACATGGAAAACCCTTGGGGAATTACTACTGCTAAAGGAACTGTAAGAAAACTATCATCACTATTAGACTCTGCTGTTTTTCCTGGAATTCAAGGAGGGCCATTGGAACATGTTATAGCAGCTAAAGCTGTAGCATTTGGAGAGGCATTATCTCCTGAATTTATTACTTATGGTAAACAAGTGATTACTAATGCAAAAGTAATGGCTGATGAATTAGTAAAAAGAGGTTATCAAGTAATTTCAGGAGGGACAGAAAACCATTCAATGTTGATCGATTTACGTTCGAAAAACATTACAGGAAAAGAAGCTGAAAATGCACTTGTCAAAGCCCATATCACAGTAAATAAGAACATGGTTCCATTTGACACTCAATCTCCTTTTGTGACTTCTGGTATTCGTTTAGGAACACCTGCTGTAACCTCAAGAGGAATGAAAGAAACTGAAATGATTCAAATTGTTGATTTTGTAGATCGAGTAATTATGAACCATGAAAATGAACAAGAATTAGAAAACATTAAAGAAGAAGTTAAAAATTTCATGACTGAGAGACCTCTTTTTACATGGAAGTAAAACCACACAATATAAAAACAAGATGAATATAAAAGCAAACGACCCTACTTTAAAATCTTGGATAACTGTTCCAAAAAACAGTGATTTCCCTATTCAGAATTTACCATTCGGGATTTTTTCATTAGAAGGAGACACCCCTAGAGTAGGAGTTGCCATAGGTACGAAAATAGTGGATTTAAAAAACCTTTTTGAATTAGGCTATCTGGGTGATACACCTTTTGAATTAGCCGATTTTGATGCAGCGGTTTTAAATCCTATGATGCTAAGAGGTAAACAAGCGACTAGAATGCTTAGAAATAGAATTTCTGAATTATTAACTATTGATAACTCAGAGCTTCAAAACAACCCTGAAGAAGCTAAACAGATCATCGTAGAAATGTCTGACGCTCAAATGCATTTACCTGTATACATTGGAGATTATACGGATTTTTACTCTAGTGAACAACATGCTTATAATGTTGGATGTTTGTTCAGAGACCCCAAAAATGCATTAATGCCTAACTGGAAACATATACCTGTTGGTTACCATGGTCGCTCTTCATCCATCATTGTTTCTGGAGAACCTATCCACAGGCCAAAGGGTCAAAAAAGACCAAATCCAGAAGAACCTCCAGTATTTGGTACATCAAACTTACTTGACTTTGAATTAGAAATGGCTTTTGTTACTTATCAAGGTAAACCACTTGGAGACCATATTACAACAGCTGAAGCTGATGATTATATATTCGGTATGTGTTTATTTAATGATTGGAGCGCTAGAGATATTCAAGGTTGGGAATATGTTCCACTAGGGCCTTTCCTTGGAAAAAACTTTGCTTCATCAATAAGCCCTTGGATCGTTACTTTAGACGCTTTAGAGCCTTTTAGAGTTCCTGGACCAATTCAAGATCCAAAAGTTTTACCATATTTAGAGTATGAAGGTGATAAGCACATTGCTATTAACTTAGAAATGGCTATACAACCTGAGAACGCTGAGGCTACAGTAGTATCTGACAGTAACTATAAATATATGTACTGGAATATGAATCAACAGTTGGCGCACCATACCATTAATGGTTGTAATATCAATTGTGGTGATATGATGGCATCAGGAACAATATCAGGACCTGAAGAACATGAATATGGATCTATGCTTGAGATTTCATGGAAAGGAAGTAAAAGTGTTGAAATGAAAGATGGATCTCAACGAAAATTCATTCAAGATAACGATACTGTTATTATGAAAGGATATGCTGAAAATAGCCAAGTTAGAATTGGTTTTGGAGAGGTCAGCACAAAAGTTCTTCCCGCTAAATAATTAATCTATTGATTTAAAATAAGCTCTATAAATCTATTTATAGAGCTTTCTTTTTTTATGGATATCCAACACGAAAAATATTTTTTAAAAATAACTGAGAACGACACGATTTGTCTACATCGGTTTTACACTCAAAAAGAAAATAACAATCCAGTATTTATGTTACATGGAGCAATGGAAAATAGTAAAATTTTTCATAGTAAGTCCCAAAAAGGATTTGCTCCATTCTTAGCTAAAAATGGGTATGATGTTTTTGCTGTAGACATGAGAGGAAAAGGTGAAAGTTTCCCAAAAGTTTCTAAACTAAATAAACAGACTCAAACAGATCAAATTCTTCAAGATATTCCTTTGTGTTTATCAAAAATCACCGAACTTACTGGCAAAGAGACTTTCCATTTTGTAGGCCATTCATGGGGAGGTGTTTTACTACTTTCTTTTTTAGCTAGATTTCCAGATACCAAGGTTAAGTCAGCTGTTTTCTTTGGTAGTAAGAGGCGAGTATCCGTCTTTACACTTCGACGAGTATTTTATATAGACCTTATGTGGAATGTCGTTGGAAATCTATGGGGTAATTTAAAAGGTTACGTTCCTTTTACCAAGATGAAAGCAGGTTCTGACGATGAACCTCTAGCTTTTTATCGGGAAATGAATCACTGGGTTTATAGCCGATCATGGAAAGATAAAAATGATGCTTTTGATTACAAAGCCCAATTACATCAAATAGACCTCCCTCCTATTTTATACTACACAGGAATAAAAGACCATACGCTTGGAAATCAAAAAGATGTACGCTTACTCATAAAAGAAACAGGTATAAGACAAGCTTCAAAATTTGTTTTATTAAGTCAATCAAACAACAATTTGGTTGATTATGATCATATCAATATTTTGACACACCCCAAAGCAGAAAAGGATCATTTTATTGAAGCTCTTGAATGGATTAATGATCATTCTTGAATTAGAATTATTATATTTAGATTAAATTATAAACTTTTGCGATGGAGATAGATTACGAAAAGGAAAAAATAGATATAGAAAATGCCTACCAGGATTTAATAGCTTCTGTTAAGGTTCAATTAGATGAAGAAGACGTAAAATTTATAAGAAAAGCATTTGATGTTGCGGTTGATGCACACAAAGAAATGCGAAGAAAATCTGGTGAACCTTACATCTTTCACCCTATAGCTGTTGCAAAAATTTGTGCAGAAGAAATAGGCCTTGGGGCGACATCTATAGCTTGTGCATTACTTCATGACACGGTAGAAGATACAGATATTACCCTTGATGATATAGAGGCTTTATTTGGATTAAAATCACGAAAAATAATCGATGGTTTAACCAAAATGTATGGAATTTTCGATTTATCAAAGTCTGCTCAAGCTGAAAATTTCAGAAAAATGCTCTTAACTATTCCTGAGGATATTCGTGTTATTTTAGTTAAGCTCGCCGACCGACTACATAACATGAGAACGTTAGGTTCTATGCGTAAAGATAAGCAATTAAAAATTGCCTCTGAAACCTCATACCTATACGCTCCTTTAGCGCATCGTTTAGGGTTATATGGAATCAAATCTGCACTAGAGGATTTAGCTTTAAAATACACACATCCAGAAGAATATAAAGAGATAGAAGAAAAGCTTGAAAAATCGAAAGAAGTTAGAGAGCGTTTTATTAGACAGTTTTCAGTTCCTATTATAGAGGCATTGGATAAGCATGGAATAAAGTACTCCATTAAAGGCCGTACTAAATCGATACATTCTATCTGGAATAAAATACACAACAAGAATGTTGCTTTTGAAGAAATATACGATGTTTTTGCCATTCGAATAATCATTGATGCTGAACCAGATTTAGAAAAGTCTGAATGTTGGAAAACCTACTCCTTAGTCACTGATTTTTATCGTCCCAACCCAGATCGTTTAAGAGACTGGGTCTCTCACCCTAAACAAAATGGTTATGAATCACTTCATACAACTGTTATGAGTCCAACAGGTAAATGGGTTGAAGTTCAAATTCGAACAGTGAGGATGGATGAAATTGCTGAAAAAGGATTAGCTGCTCATTGGAAATACAAAGAAAATAAAGATCAAAAGAGTGGGTTCGATCAGTGGATCTCTCAAATAAGAGAATTAATTGAAAGTAAGGATAGTGATGCGCTTGACTTTATTGATGATTTTAAATTGAACCTTTTCTCTGATGAAATCTTTGTATTTACTCCTAACGGAGAACTTAAAAACTTACCGAGTAATGCTACTGCTTTAGACTTTGCTTTTGAGATTCATTCAGAAGTAGGAGCAAAATGTATTGGAGCAAAAGTTAACCACAAGTTAGTACCTCTTAGCTATAGATTAAAAAGCGGGGATCAAATAGAAATACTTACATCAGCAAAACAAAAGCCTAAAAAAGATTGGCTCAATTATGTTGTTACATCCAAAGCCAAGTCTAAGATTAAATCTTCATTAAAAGAAGAAAAGAAATTAATTGCTGCTGATGGGAAAGAAATTCTTCAACGTAAATTTAACAGTTTAAAAGTTGAATTTAATGAAGCCAATTTAGGGGAACTCTTAAAACTTTATGAGCTATCTGAACATACAGAAATGTATTTCCAAATTGCAAAAGGTAAATTAGACCTCTCAAAGATAAAGCCTCTAATTCAAAAAGGAGGAGCCTTAAAATACGGTTCAGTTAGGCAAACCATAAAAGAATCTTTTGAAAACCTTTATAAAAAAGTAACCAGTAAAAAAGAAGAGCTTGTTATTGGAGATAGTAATACTAAATTAGATTATAAGTTAGCACCTTGTTGTAACCCTATTATGGGTGACGATGTCTTTGGTTTTATTACCATTAATGATGGCATCAAAATACACCGAAGTAATTGTCCAAATGCTAAGCAGTTAAGAGCTAATTATGCATACAGAATTATTAATGCTACCTGGAAAAAAGAAGAAGCTACTGAATTCTTAACAGGTGTAAAATTCTCTGGTTTAGATAATGTAGGACTGGTAAATGAAATCACAGGGTTTATTTCTAAAGAAAAAAATGTCAACATGAAATCAATAAGTTTTGACTCCAATGACGGAATTTTCGAGGGGAAAATCATGCTTTATGTTGATGATAAACAGCATCTTTATGATTTAATTGAACACTTAAAAGAGCTAGAAGGTATTGAAAAAGTAGAGCGTATTGATTTACAAAAAGATTAATAAAAGCAACACTTTAACGAACTTTTACGTCTTTAACTAAAGTTGACTCTTATGGTCAACTCTAACACTTATTCACCCACACCTATGAAAAATTGGATTTTAACTCTTATCCTAGTTTTTGTTACAATGTTACTTAAAGCCCAATGTGTAACAAATGTCAATTTAAATACTTGGTCAAAACGCGGCCCATCTTCTGCAGGAAACTGGGCTGTTTCTAGTGGAGGTACTTCGGTATCACAATCGATCAATGGTTCACCTACATTTTTTGTGAATCCTCAGGATTTAATTAATGTTGAAATCACAGGTCGTTTTGGCGTTTCTTCAAGTGCTGGAGATGATGATTTTATAGGCTTTGTTGTTGGCTATAAAGAACCTTCAGGAACTGGATCAAACTACGATTTTATCTTATTCGATTGGAAGAAAAACATCAATCAAAACGCACCTGCGCGTACCATGTTGTATGATGTGAATGGGAATTCAACAAATACCAACTTTTGGGCGCATACAGCGACTGCTCCAGGTGTTTTCAACCTTTTACAAAATAATTCATCTTATCCTGGATGGGTTCACGGTGTGACTTATAACTTCACTTGTTTATATACTTCCTCTAGAATCGTTGTTAAAATAGAAAACGATACCGTAGCTGATGTTAGTGGATGCTTTGAGCCAGGGAAATTTGGCTTCTACAACCTATCACAAGGTGGTGTAAACTACTCTAACTTTTCTTATCGATCTGTAAGTGATTTCTCTATCGCTAATGACTCTATTTGTATTGGAAACTCTATCGCTCAAAATGAAGTTGATTTAGATATTTTTTGTTATGACAATAGTGTAAGCAATCCATACAATACAATTAGATGGGAAATGGGAGATGGAACTGTTTTCAATGATAGTACTGAATTTTCGTATAGTTATACAACAGCAGGTAGTTACAACATCGAATTATATACTGAAGATTTAGGTGGATGTATTGACTCCATTACTAAAACAATCAACGTATTTGACCCTAATGTTTCTGCTGGGCAAGACATCACGATTTGTACTAATGGCACAGTTCCTATTAGTGCCACACCTACCGCTATTGCTCCATTAAGCTATTCGTGGAATTCAGGAGAAACAACCAATGCGATCGCACCTAACACAAGTGGTCAATATATTGTAGAAATTACTGATGCAGCTGGTTGTACCAATACCGACACTATGAACTTAACGATACACGAAGTGCCTCAAGCTGCTCCAGCTGCCCTTGCTGTATGTTTAAACGATCAAACAAGTATGACAGACAATAGTACTATTGGTACAGGAAGTATTACAGGATGGCAGTGGGATTTTGGAGATGGTAACAACTCCAATTCACAAAACCCAACACATACTTATGCTAATGATGGTACTTATACAGTACAATTGACTGTGACCTCTGACCAGAACTGTACAAATACACAATCTATAGCATATACCGTTAATGAATTACCAGTCAGTAACGCTGGACTGGATTCCTTGTTAAACTGCTCTAGAACTTCAATTATTTTAGATGGTTCAGCATCAGATAATGGAGCCAATTATAGCCATCAATGGAGTACTTCTAATGGAAATATTGTATCTGGAGGAACGACATTAACGCCTACAATTGATTTAACAGGAACCTATGTGATTACTACCACGAATACTACAACAAATTGTGTTACATCGGATAGCCTTATGATTACAATAGATTCGATAGCTCCTATTAGTAATGCTGGACTAGACACGGTTATTACTTGTATTCCAAATGTTAACTTAGATGGATCTGGATCTTCTACAGGTAGTAATTATCAATACCTTTGGTCGACTACAAATGGAGCAATTAATACGGGAAGTACCTCTACAACTCCAAATGTGACAGCAGTTGGAAAATATTACCTATTAGTTACAGACAATAATAATGGATGTACGACTATGGATTCTGTTAATGTTGGCATTGATACCATTGCTCCAAATTCAAATGCAGGCTTGGATACCCTTCTAACGTGTAGTTACCCTACAATTAACCTTATGGGGGAAAATTCTTCTACAGGAAGTCAATACACTTATTCTTGGACAACCTCTGATGGAAACATTGTTTCAGGAGGAACAACTCAAGCCCCATCAATAGATGCTGTAGGAACCTATTTTATTACAGTATTAAATACGATTAATAATTGCTCTTCTACAGATTCTGTAAATATTGGAATTGATACTATTGTTCCTGTAAGTAATGCTGGTACTGACTCTATTGTAACTTGCTTGATTCCTGAAATAGTACTAGATGGAAGTCAATCATCTTCTGGGAACTATAGCTATCTTTGGAATACAGTTGATGGCCAAATTGTAAATAATGCTACAACAACAGCTCCTACAATTGGGCTTGGAGGTTATTATTACCTTACAGTAACCAATAATTACAATGGCTGTACAGCAATAGATAGTGTACTTATCTTAGAAGACTTAACTGCTAATGTTTCCATTTTATCATCAAACACACCAGTTGATACCATTATTGGTGAACCGATTTTACCTGTTGATTTTTCTTGGATTGGAGATCCTGGAACTGTAGAATGGACATTAGGAGATAATAACTATTCAACTGATAGTTCATTTACACATAACTATACTTTAAGAGGCAATTACACTGCTTACATTAAACTTACAGACAATGAGGGATGTATCGCTTATGATACTGTTTATGTACAAGTTGGTGCAAGAGACATTATTTTCCCTAATGTTTTTACGCCTAATGGAGATGGGGTAAACGAAATTTTTTCGTTTAGAGGTGAGAAAATCAAAACTTTTGAATGTTTAATTTATAATCGATGGGGACAAGTTATTTATCAATGGGACGCTCCTGTTGGCGGCTGGGATGGTAGAAGTTTTTCAGGGAAAGAACATCCTAATGGAACTTATTACTATTTCTTAAAAGCTATCAATAATGATGGTACAAAAATAGAACAGCAAGGTAATTTTATGCTAATGAGATAGGGACTTAATGCCCTATCTCTATAAAAAGCTCTCTTCCCAGTCTTTCTTTGATCGACTCTTGAGTAATTTCCATTTCTACTGAGGAAAAATGAGGTGTGAATAACTTCAAATAATCTTCTTTATATCCTCCAAAAGGGGGATGTTCCTTATAGAGTTCATCGTGAAACATTAAACCTACTAATTTCCCTTTTTCACCCAGTAACTCTTTCACCTTCATCACATAATCATTCCTTAAACTTGGATTTAAAGCGCAAAAGAATGTTTGTTCGATGATGTAATCAAATTCTCCTTTATATTCAAAAAACCCTCCCACATGAAAGTTTTTAAATTCAGGAACACGATTTAAGAAACTTTTTTTTGTTTCCTCAGCTAAATCAAGTAATGTGATATTTTTAAATCCTTTATTGAACAGGTATTCCCCCTCATAAGCACTTCCACAACCTGGAATAAGTATTCGTATTTCTTTATCTTCTATTTGATCAAAATAATTCGTAATGGCTGGAGCAGGATAACCAATATCCCAACGATGGGTTTTATCAATGTATCTGTTGTTCCAATATTCTGCATTTAAATTTATTTTCATTTTTTTTTTTCGACTTGATGCAACATTTAATTTTTTCGTTGTCTACTAATAACAAGAAACCAAAATTAATAAACCTAAATGATGAAAAAAATAGTTTTTATAATATCTACAACTTTACTTGTAGCCAGCTGTTCAAAAATCAAAAAAGAATCTTCAGGAAGTATCGTTACTGAAGAGCGAATAATAGGAAATTTCAATACGGTTGAATTAATTGATAATATTGATGTTTTTTACACTCAAGATTCTATCCAATCATTGAAAGTTGAAGCTGGCGAGCATCTTATAGATTATATCAAAACAGATATTGTCAATAATAAACTTGTAATTTACGAAGCGAATAATGATATCTTAAATACGAAAAGAATAAGAGTTTATATCTCTAATGATAGTATTAACGCTGCTAAAATTGAAGGAAGTGGCAACTTTAATGGAAACGACATGAATTGTTCTCATTTTGATCTCGCTTTAATTGGCTCTGGAGACGTTAACATTAATGCTACTTTATCTAATTATAACATTACGCTCTCGGGCTCTGGAAATATAAACTCTACAGGAAGCAGTCACCATCAACAAATAGAAGTTAAGGGAAGTGGAAATGTAGGAGGGAAACATTTTTATACGAATAACGCTACTGTTCTATTAAGTGGGAGTGGTAACATCACCTTACAAACAGGTATCAGCCTAATTGCCACTCTTACTGGTTCTGGAAACATATACTATTATGGAAATCCATCTTCTGTAACCACCTCTGTTACGGGGAGTGGAACTATTGTTCACCAAAATTAAAACATACAGCCATGAAACAATTATTTATTACAACTCTATTTTTTTTATGTATTGGAGCTTCAGCACAAGACATCGTCAATGAACAACAAACACTTTTCGGTAGTCATAAAAAAAGTGTGAGGGGGTATATTGCTCTTAATCACAAAGCAATAACGCTAAACAATCAAATTGGTTTATTAACAGGAGGAGAACTCTCGTTAGTTTTTAACCATAAATTAAATGTGGGGGTATTTGGATACGGTATGTACAACGATGTACAGAGTAACTACATTGATCACTACAATCATAGTTATTTCTTTGAATATGGAGCAGGAGGATTAAAACTAGAGCCTGTTTTCTTTAGTAACGCTGTTATTCATTTTACGCTTCCTATTGAGGCTGGTATTGGAGGTGCAGCTCTTAACAGAAGTAGGTTTTATCATGAAGATTTTGAATGGAATGTTGACCATAATTATGATATATTTGGCTTTGTTGAGCCAGGTATAAAAGCTGAGGTTAACTTATTTAAAAATTTAAGATTTGCTGGAGGAATAGGCTATCAATTTACAGATGTTATTAATTTAGCAAACACAGAAAATTACCCACTGAATGGTTGGACAATTAATGCAGCATTAAAATTAGGGTGGTTTTAAAGAATTGGTAATAACGAAGTGAACTCCTTTATCAAAATAACACCTGAATTAATCGAAGATTGCAAATCAGGGAATCAGTATGCCTATAATCAAGTTTATTATGGCTGCGCAAAAGGAGTATTCAATTCCATTATCCGAATTGTTAATCACAGAGAGGAAGCTGAAGATATTTTACAAGAAACCTTTATAAGTGCCTTTAAAAATATCGAAAACTTCAGAAATGAATCTTCTCTTTTTGGTTGGATCAAAAAAATAGCGATCAATAAATCTTTAAACAGCCTGAAAAAAAAGCAATTACAATGGTCTGAAACTTCTATTGAAAACTTAAATATTGAGGAGGAAGAAGATGAATGGGACCATGTAAAACTTAGTGTAAATGAAATCGCCCAGCAATTAAACAACTTACCCAATGGCTATCGTTTAATTATATCCTTATATCTATTTGAAGGTTATAGTCATAAAGAAATAGCTCAAGAGCTTGGAATTAGTGAATCTACATCAAGAACTCAATATGTGAGAGGAAAAAAGAAATTAAGAGCACTCTTAAATACTGTTGCACTATGAAAGAAAAAGATCAATTAAAAGAATTTATAGAAGCTAATCGAGAGGCATTTGACACTGCCACTCCTCCTAGCATAGATTTTTCAAACTTAGCTGATGAAAAGCCAATTATTGAAACGTCTAAGCCCATAAAACGAATGAACTGGGGCTTTATTATGAATATTGCTGCTACGGCTCTTATTTTAATTGGCCTAGGAACGATGACTTATCACCTAGTTAAACCTAACAATAATACGGCTCTTCCTATGGTAGAAAAGCAAGCAACAAATAATAATGTAGCGTTTAGTTTTTCACTCGTTTCTCAAGAAATGGCTGAAGTTGAAAGCTACTATATTCAACAGGTTAATCATAAGCAACAACAGGTTTCTCAATTAGGTTATTCCGATGAAATCAAAGAAGAACTAATCCTTCTTGATGAAGAGTTTAATGCACTCAAAAAAGAATTAGGAAATGGAGTAGACGATCAACTAATTGTAGAGGAAATGATCATGAACTACCAATTAAAATTAGACCTTTTAGAAACGGTCTTGAATAATAGCAATACAGCAGAAAGTAAATCATCAAAAAATGAGCACCATGACACGAATTATACTATTTATTATTAATTGTTTGCTATTCGCTAACATTTTGGCCAATACCAAAGACGATTTTGAAGATTCCAAAACAATCAAAAAAGTGGTTAAATCTAGTGAAGATTTTGAGCTGGAAATAGAAAATAAACATGGGAATATCAAAATTGAAAACTGGGATAAAGACAGTGTTTCAGTTGAGGTCTATATCAAAGTAGAATCCTCAAACCTAGATCGACTTTCAACTATTTTAGACAATATTGATATTGATTTCAATGCTTTTAATGATTACTTAGGGGTCTCAACCGAATGGAATGATATTGGTAAAGGATTTAAAAACGATGTATTAAAGCTGTTTGGAGAACAGTCTGTAAAAGTAGCTTATACAATAAAAGCTCCTGATTATATCTCTGTTGACATAACCAATAAATATGGGAATGTTTCTTTTGGTAATTTTAATGGAAAAATAAAACTTAATGTTTCTCATGGAGATATTAATCTTAGAACTGTTTCTAAACTAAAATCTATTAAATTAAAGTACGGAAAATTAAAAGCCAAAAAAATAGAAAAAGGTGATATTTATGCACGTTTTGCTAAAATTAGAATTGATGAAGTAGATCATGTTGACTTTGATTGTGCATCCAGTGAACTTGAAATTGAAAAAGCAGATCGAGTACTCATCAAATCTGTTTCTGATGATATTGAAATTGAAAAAGCAAACAGCGTTCAAATCAATGCCTCTTTTACAGATATCGAAATTGAAGAACTAAATACTTTACTGAAAGGTAATATTAAGCATGGTAACTTGGATGTGGATCTATTAAACAGCGCTTTTACTGAAGTTACGCTAAACGGTCAAAGTACTGATATTGAGCTCAACTTTAATGAAGACGTTTCTTTTGATTATTTTGTTCAACTAGAAAAAGGAGAAGCATTTATTATTCCCTCAGCTGGAAACAAGCTAAAAGCTGATAATTTATTTGATCATATTCATCAATACGAGGGCTCCTTTGCTAAAACCAATTATAAGGATAACGCACCTAAGATTAGAGTAATCGCAAAAAATAGCTATATACAATTTGACATTGAATAATAAAAAAAGGCTGTATTCATATAAATACAGCCTTTTTATTTTGATCTAACTTAGATTAATTTTCTTTTAAAGCCTCAACAACTTTAGCCTCTAACTCCTCTAACAATTCAGGGTTATCTTCCAATAATTCTTTAACAGAATCTTTTCCTTGCCCTAATTTAACATCTCCATAGCTATACCAAGAACCACTTTTCTTAACAATTTCAAATTCTACCCCTAAATCAATAATTTCTCCTACTTTAGAAATTCCTTTCCCATACATGATTTCAAATTCCGCGGTTTGGAATGGCGGAGCAACCTTGTTTTTTACAACCTTTACTCTCGTTTTATTTCCTATTACCTGATCTCCACTTTTCAATTGGCTACTACGTCTAATATCAACACGAATTGAAGCATAAAATTTTAAAGCGTTTCCTCCAGTTGTTGTTTCTGGGTTACCAAACATTACCCCTATTTTTTCTCTCAATTGATTGATAAAAATACAGCAAGTATTGGCTTTATTGATCGAAGCTGTTAACTTTCTTAAAGCTTTAGACATCAAACGAGCTTGTAATCCCATCTGACTGTCCCCCATTTCTCCTTCAATTTCTGCTTTAGGAGTTAGGGCTGCTACTGAATCGACAATTAAAATATCAATCGCTCCTGAACGAATTAAGTTATCTGCAATTTCTAATGCTTGTTCTCCATTATCTGGTTGAGAGATTAGCAAATTATCGACGTCTACTCCTAATGCTTTTGCATAATATGGATCAAACGCATGTTCAGCATCAACGATTGCTGCAATTCCCCCTTGTTTCTGAGCTTCTGCAATGGCGTGAATGGCTAATGTTGTTTTCCCTGAAGACTCAGGTCCATAAATTTCAACGATTCTTCCTTTTGGAAACCCTTGAACCCCCAAAGCTCTATTTAATGTTATTGAACCACTAGAAATAACTTCCATTTCCTCTGTAGTACGATCTCCCATACGCATAACAGCTCCTTTTCCATAACTTTTATCTAAGCGATCTAAAGTTGCCTGTAATGCTTTTAATTTATTATTATCTAATGTATCTGCTTTCTTTGCCATTGTGTTTTGTTTTGTTTATCCAAAAGTATAACCTCACAACGTATTTTTTTTACGTTCTAAAATTAAGCTTCTAAAATTTGTTCTGTGTGTACTTTAGTTTTAACTTTTTCAATGAGTTTAATAATGATCCCATTTTCAATTACAAAAGTTTTTCGGTAAATCCCCTCAAACTCTCTTCCCATAAACTTTTTGGGTCCCCAACATTCATAAGCATTAATCACTGCTTTTTCTTCGTCAGCTATTAACTTAAATGGTAAACATTGCTTTGCAATAAAGTTCTGGTGTCTTTTCTGACTATCGGCACTTACACCTACGACCTCATACCCTTTGCTTTTTAATAGCTCATAATTATCTCTTAAATTTTGAGCCTCAAGTGTGCAACCAGGAGTACTGTCCTTTGGATAAAAATATAAAATTAATTTTTTATCCGAATAATCAGCTAATTGAATAGGTTCTCCGTTTTCATCAACACTAATAAAATTAGGGGCTTTATCTCCAACTTTTAACATAGTTTCTTCTTATTTTAACTGCTATCAAAGTTAAAAAAACAGAGCTGGAAAAAGGTATATTGTTTTAGAAGTTTATTAACAATACTAAACTAATTTAAAAGTTCCATAAATCATGTTCTATTTGAAATATTTGCTTTTTTAATCGCTCAGCTTCCAACAAAGCATCTATTCCATCATATGGTTGATCAACAAATCGATCATACACATTGCTTTCCTTATGGATATATGAAGCAAAGCGTCTTTTTGTAAATAGATCATCGAATGACATTCGCATCGCATCATTATTTGAATTGTACACCCATGCATTTTGGAATAAATAACGACATTCAGGATAATATAACCAGAATAAATTCTTTTTTCCCATAACATCTCCTGTCTCAGAATTAGTAAAATAAACCACAGGAGAGATTCCTACAATTCTCACATCCATTACCGATCTTTGCTTATCAAAAAACCAATCTTCTTTAATTTCGTAACGGATAATATCCTTTGCTGTGTATTCATTTACTACCGTTTTAAATAATTGATCTCCTGTATTTTCATCGTAAACAAACTCATCATTTTCATCCATTACAGGAACTTCTTCAGTTGAACCAAAAAAGCTTTCTAGTTCTTTTTGAAATTCTGGGTCTTGTGCATTACCATTTTGAGCTTTTACAGGATATTTAAATTGATCATCTAATTCTGATTTAGTTGCATAAATGGTTAAACCTCCTTCGATTAATGCTCCACATTTGATAACATCCCATAAAGACATTCGATCGGAAATGGGTACTAAAGGATAAAACAAGGGGTGATTCAATTTTTCTCTTAAATCAATGGTTCTCCATATTCTTTTAGACCAAATAACATCTGCCGCTCTCAAACTAGCGTATTGAACAACTCTTTTGGTTGGAACATGCTCTTGAAGGTATGCTCCATCTAAAACATTATTTTCAGACCAACCTCCACATTGAGAATAGCCTACATAATGTACTATTATAAACAATAACCAAACAGACCTACGCATCACAACTTAATGGTACGCAAACAGTTAGTTTATGTTTCACCCCTCATTCAACAAACTTAATAGAGACTCCTTTTGCTCTTCTAATTCTTCCCAGTCTGACATTTCTGAATTAAGCTTAGTTTTTAATCCCTCTAAGTCATCAAAAAGAGTGTTCTCAGCATTCGCTGTAAAATCAAAAGCGCTTATTTCTTTTTCCTTCTCTTCTATTTTTAATTCTAATTGATTTATTTTCTTCTCAACATTTGCAATTTGAGAGTTAGTCTTATTGAGCTGCCCATTTATTTTTTTAAGATCTTTATCTCCAACAGGCTTTTCTTTCTTTATTTTTTTTGTTTTAGTTGCTCCTTTTTCAGCATTTTCTTTAGCAACTTTTGCTAAACGGTCTTTAACTGATTCAAAATAAATACTAATGTTATTTTCTTTGATATAATACAAACGATCGCTTAAACCATCTAGAAAATCCCTATCGTGAGAGACTATCAATAACGTTCCTGTGTATTCTTGCAATGCATTTTTTAATACCTCTTTAGAGATAATATCTAAATGGTTAGTTGGCTCATCTAATATTAAAAAGTTATAGGGCTCTAACAATAGTTTACATAACGCTAATCTAGTTTTTTCACCACCAGAAAGTACTTTGACTTTCTTGTCTATATCATCTCCTTGGAAAAGGAAAGATCCCAGTATCTCTCGTATTCTTTTTCTGACTTCACCTGTAGCTACATCATCAATGGTTTCAAAAATAGTTTTATCAACATCCAATTTGCTAGCTTCATCTTGGGCAAAATATCCAATCTTTACATTATGCCCTAACTTTATAGCCCCCTCATAATTAGTTTGGTTGACCATCATTTTAATAAATGTTGACTTCCCTACACCATTTTTACCAATAAGCGCAATTTTTTCTCCTTTAGCAATATTGAATGTTAGTCGTTCAAATATTACTTTTTCAGAAAATGATTTTGAAGCCCCTTCAATTTCTGCTACCAATTTTCCAGATGGAGAGGGTTCAGGAAATCTAAATCTTAAACTAGATGCATCAGTTTCATCTACTTCTATGATTTCCATTTTGTCAATTTGTTTAATCAAACTTTGAGCAAATGCAGCTTTATTAGCTTTAGCACGATATTTATCAATCAATTTCTGCTTATGTTCAATTTCTTTTTGTTGGTTTTTCATTGCAGCTAGTTGCAATGCTCTTTCTTCCTCCCGTCTTACTAAATAGGTAGAATAATTGCAATTATAGTCATATACTTTTCCACTATTAATCTCAAGTGTACGATTGGTAATATTATCTAAGAATTGTTTATCATGAGAAATCAATAAAACAGCTCCAGGATAACGTTTCAGGTAATTTTCTAGCCAATCTATTGATTCAATATCGAGGTGATTCGTTGGCTCATCCAATAGTAATACATCAGGCATTTGTACCAATAGTTTTGCTAATTCTACACGCATTTGCCATCCACCACTAAACTCATTCATCGGACGATTTAAGTCTGCTTCAGAAAACCCCAAACCTTTTAGAATCACTTCTGATTGCTCAGCCACATCATTTCCGCCTCGCATATTAAATGCATCATTTAATTCAGCTAATTCATCTAAAAGAGCGAGAAAAGAATCAGATTCATAATCTGTTCTTGTTTCTAATTCCACATTAATTTCTTCCAGTCTAGATGTAATCTTCTGAATTTCGGAATTAGCCGTCTTCACTTCATCAATGATAGGTTGAACAGAATCGGTAAACAACTCTTGAGGTAAATAACATAATTTGAGATCTTTTGCTATGGCTACACTACCCTCAGTTGGTTTATGATAACCCGTCAACAATTTTAACATGGTAGACTTTCCAGCTCCGTTTTTACCGGATAGCCCAATTTTATCAACTTTAGTTATACGAAACGATACATCTTTGTATAATTCTTTTCCTCCTAAAAAGAGTGATAATTTGTTAACTGAAATCATAAAGTGATTGATTAAATATTAGGTACAAAAGTAATATTAAAAAACAAAAAAGCTCACTATTACTAGTGAGCTTTCAAAATAATAATATAAAGTTGTATTTATAGATTCCAAACATCATGTTCTATTAAGAACATTTCTTTTTTGATACGTTCAGACTCTAATAAAGCATCTACACCATCATAAGGTTGGCTAATGTTTCTGTCAAACACGTTACTTTCTTTATGAATAAATGAAGAAAATCTTCTTTTCCAAAACAAATCGTCAAAAGACATTCTCATAGCATCGTTATCTCCATTGTAAACAAAGAAGTTTTGGAAAGTATAACGACATTCTGGGAAATATAACCAAAATAAGTTTTTCTTCCCCATGATATCACCTGTTTCCTGATTGGTATAATGAACTACAGGAGAGATTCCAATAATTCTAACATCCATTACAGAACGTTGCTTATCAAAAAACCAATCTTCCTTGATTTCATAACGAATAATCTGTGATGAAGTATATGGTACTGCTTCTGTTCTAAACAACTGATCTCCTGTTTCTTCGTCATATACAAACTCATCATTTTCATCCATAACGGGAACTTCTTCAGTTGAACCAAAAAAGCTTTCTAGTTCTTTTTGAAATTCTGGGTCTTGTGCATTACCATTTTTAGGTTTAACAGGAAATTTGAATTGATCATCTAAATCTGCTCCTAATTTATAAACTGTCATAGCCCCTTCTTCCAACACTCCATATCGAATCACATCCCAAAGAGATCTTCTATCAGATAATGGTTCTAATGGATAAAATAGTGGATGATTGATCTTCTCTCTAAGATCAATCGTTCTCCAAACTCGTTTTGACCATAATACATCAGCTTCTCTTAGCGAAGCATACTGAACCACTCGCTTGGTTGGAATATGTTCTTGCACATACACCCCATCCAAAACATTTGACTCTACAGTAACACCTGAACTTGGCAATACTTGTTGAGCAGAAATAGTATTGAATAAAATTCCCTGTGTGGTTAATACAGTAAGTAAGGCGGATATTTTAATACAATTTTTTAACATAATTCCATCTATTTTAATTACTTCAGTTTAAACGATAAACCTCCAATAGGTTGAGCTCTACCACTAGGTCCTTTAGCTTTTATATTCGTAAAAGTTAACATTGACTTCGCTGGCATCTTTTTGATAGCGTTTTTCATTTCTCCAGATAATTTACTACTCTTAGAAGAAATTGATACAGGTTGACCTTTTTTCATTACAACCATATCAAAAGATACTACCTCGTATTTTACATCTAAAGGACTATCTCCAATTTTAGCTGTCAATTTTGATGCCGCTTTTGCCAAACCTCTACTTAATAATGGTTTATCAAAAGTTTGATTAGCAAAATAAGCTTGTGGTTTAGGTAAAGCAAAGATTCTAAACTCTTTATCTACAATCTTTACAGATTTTCCATCTTTATCCTTAGCAGTGATACTTAATGTAGCTTTTTTTGCACTACCAGATACTTTTGCAATAAATCCATCTTTACTTTTCGAGATTTTAACACCTCCAGAAGCAGATAAGTTTACAGTTGATGGATCATAACCAGAAGCTGACACTTCAATTTTGTTATCCCATCCTCTATATAATACATTCATTTCTGAATTTGCAACAGCTCCATTAGGTGCTCCAACGCTATATTTAAATTTCCAAGGTTTCCATTTCTTTACACCTTTTTCTTTTACTGCAATAGATCCTACTACATTGTGCTCTCCTACACCACCACTTAAAGCTAAAGAAGCTCCTGCTTGACCTTTAAACTCTTTCATCGTCCCTTCAGCTCTAGTAGTATCATCAATCCAATACTTTAATTCCATTTTTTCAGTAGAATCATAAGCTGCAATCATCACTTTTAATCCTAAAGAATCACCTTGGTTAATATAACTTGTACTAGAGAATGCCAATGGTTCAATTTTGTTGAACTTAAATGTTGGAGCAGAAACTCTACCCGATACACATTCTATAGCAATTGCTTCGGCCATTTTTACGTCATTCTTTAAAGATGTAAAAATTGTTGCTGCTGCTACAATTACAGCGTGATCGAATTGATAAGCAACCCAAGGATACTCCTTATGGTGGTTATGAACTACTTCAGGTACTGTAAGTAAATCAATAATTCTTTTAATTCTAGCTCTATCCTCAACATGAACAGTAGCTAAAGCTTCTTCAACACTCTTTTCATACTCCTCTACACCGTGGTGATCATCATGAGGCCTTTTAATTTTTGAAGGATCAATGAAGTATTTTTGAATTTTACCACCTTTCTCTTCTTCAAATTGAGCAGTCATTTGAATAAGACTATCTCTAAAACTGAACAATCTAGATTCAATAGCAGCTCCTCTCTCATTAGGTTCTAAAGTACCTTCTTTCATAAATAAGTGTGGTGCTGTATCATAATCATCTTTTTTAGATATAGTATCCATGTTCATTAACTTTAGATATCCTGCTTCATCCTCTACATAGAATGGAACTGGAACAAGCGGGTCACATACATTAATCATACTTCCAGCTTCTGAAACATAGAAATTAGATGTACTTTTAGCTAATTCTCTAATTTCGCTTGCTTTAGCCTGAATAAGCTCTACTTGTTTGATATCTTCTTTCGCGGCCTTTGTTGACTTCATCTCTGTCAACTTATTATCTATCTTAGCCATCATACCTTCAGTTGTACCATTTGTCAACTCTGCGGCATGCTCAAACTTCTCATTAATTGTTAAAAATGCACTAAGAATAGACTTAGATACGTTCATCGCTAACAGGGCCATCAGTACTAAGTACATCAGACCAATAAGTTTCTGTCTAGGGGTTTCTTTTCCTCCTCCCATAATTTTAGTTTTTTAATAGGTTAATACTTTCTTAAAATTGAATTTTGAATTAATAACAATCTAATTGGTATTAAGCTCTATTACCACCACTCATAGCAGATAACATATTTCCATAAACTGAGTTTAACTCTGTTAAGTTCTTACTTAACTCAGCCATCGTTTCTTTATATTTCTTAGTATCATCTAATGATGCGTGTAAATTCGTCATCAATTCATTGATACCTCCATACATCTTCTCAGTAGTTTCTAAGTGTTCAGAAGCTCCTTTTAATTGCATTTCATAAACATTATTTAATGCTGATAAGTTTCCTGAAACTTTTTGCATTGCTTCTCCAAAGTTAGCTCCTTCTTCTTCTGTAGAAGTTAACCCCATTAATGAAGTTGCAGCTTCTTCATAAGCTTCAGATAATTTTCCAACTCTAGATGATGCTGATTTAATATTACCAACAAATTCTTCTGTTGCTGCTGAAGCATCAGAAATGCTTCCTAATTGATTTGCACTAGTGCTTAAGTTTCTTAATCCATCTCCTAAACTAGCAATTAATTCTGGTTCTATTTTAGCTTCAGCTAACATACCATCTAATTGCTCTACAACAGACCCATTATCTTCAGTACTTTCTTCAATAGCTTCCATTACTTCTTCTTCTTCAGCTACTGGTAAAGCATGCTCTCCATCTGCATGACCTAAAGCTAACTCAGGGTAAACAAGTGTCCAATCTGGATCTTCATGTAATGGTTCAAATGCAGATAACACGAATATTCCTGCCTCCACTAACAGTCCAATAGTAAGCATGGGACCTGGGATGTGAAGAATTTTAAATAGTGCTCCTACAATTACAACAGCTCCTCCCCATCCGTAAACGAATTTCATTACTGTTTTAAACTTTCTACTTTCAAAAAAACTACTTCCACTCATTTTTCCTTGTTTTATTTGTTTGACTTTATATTATTTCTAATTATTGCTTATTTATTGATCTCCCTCTTTATTTGCTCCTCCTCTACCTAAATAAGACATGACATTTCTAAATCCAATGTATGACTTAGCAGTATCTTGATACTCATATGATCGAGATCCTGTTTGTAAGAAATATCCTATATCTTTCCATGAACCTCCTCTAATAACTTTTCTTTTCATTGATGGAGGATCATGATCTAATGCATGATATTTATATTCAGGATTCAAATCATGAGAATACTCATAAACTGATTCATCATAAGCAGTACTACACCACTCAGCTACGTTACCTGCCATACAGTATAATCCATAATCGTTAGGATGGTACCTATCTGTTCTAACTGTATGAAAACCACCATCTTCCATATACCTCCCTCTCATTGGTTTAAAGTTTCCTAAGAAACAACCACTAGAGTTTCTGATATAAGGTCCTCCCCATGGATAAGGGCTTCCATCTAATCCTCCTCTAGATGCATATTCCCACTCCGCTTCTGTAGGCAATCTAAAGTCTTGTACATAAGATTCCCAATTTGCATGTCTATAGCTATTCATTAATTGGGTTCTCCATACCCCAAAAGCATTAGCTTGTTGCCAAGTAACTCCTACAACAGGATAACCATCGTAAGCAGGATGCCAAAAATACATATTGGTTTGTGGTTCATTGTAGCTATAAGTAAAATCTCTTACCCAACATAAGGTATCAGGATAAACATTAATGATTTCATGAATAATAAACTTAGAACGATCTTCGTGCCCTCTTATAGCATTATTTTGACCTTTGCTATTTCTATATCCTAAATCTAAATCTTGACCTCTTTTGACTCCTGGTTCATAAGGGAAAGGCTGATCTGGATTATTCATATCCTTTCTATGCTCAGTATCCTCTTCATATTCTGCATTCGATAGCTTTTTAACTTTAGGACGCCCCTTAATAGCAGCCTCCTTTAAATCGATCCAATAGTATTCGAATTTTAACTTTCTGACATCTAACTCTAAACGGTTATAAAAACGCTCATTTTCAGGCAAAAAGAGCTCCGCCAACAACGGATATTGCTCATTACCAGCATACTTAGCAAAATCTAAATTTTCTCGCCAATTTAAATTCCAATCTTCTGCGTCTTTTTCTTCCAATTCATCATCTAAAGTAGGAACTAACCAAGTTGTCTCATCTTCTTGACCTAAAATTCTTCGTGCGATTGAATCCCTAACCCAAAAAACAAATTGACGATACTCATTATTATCAATTTCCATTTGATCCATATAGAAAGCAGCTACAGAAACTGTTTTTGTTCTTGTGTAGTGAACAAAAGGAACATCTTCATCACTTTGTCCCATTTCATAACTACCAGCAGGAATATATAACATTCCATAAGGGTCATTATGATACCAAGTTTGTCTACCTAAAACACCAACTAACTCTCCTCTACTTCCACTCCCACAGCTAATAAGTGTTACTGCGATGATTGCGAAATACAATAATTTTTTCATATTACCTCTTTTGTTAATTTAGCTTCACTTTGTTTTCAACCTCAAAATGTTAATAAATTAATGTTTTGAGTAGCTGTTAACGAAGTGCAGCAAATAAAGTTACAATAATCTTATTTTTTTATAAGAATCTTGGGTTTTTTGATTTCTGTAAGACTGGTGGTTTCTCTAAATTAAAGCAGAAGTTCAACATAAAGTCGTGTGTACCACTACTATAATTTTTAATTTGTGAAGTTGTAATTCCATACGAGTATCCTGCTCGTAAGGTTGCATTTTCTGAAAATTTGTGTTGATATCCTAACATAGGTGCAATAGCATCGCCCAATCTATATGTTAAACCTCCCCAAATCATATCTTTGTATAAAGCATTTACATTTAAGTCGATTTGAGTAGAAGCAATATCAGATTTTACCAATACGTTTGGTCTTAATTTCAAAGTTGGATTTATATCATGTGTATAACCAGCTGTTAACCAGTAGTGGTGTACATTTTGAACATTTAAATCTAACATTTCTGCTTGTCCAATATGGGTTGCAGACAAACCGAAATACATATTAGGGGCATAGTAAAACGCTCCAATATTAAAGTCTGAAACCAACTCACTAATATTAGACACATCTCCCAATACTCCTCCTGTATTAATTGTTGGATCTGAAGAAGCTGGAGTTCCATCTGGGGTTACCCATGTTGCTTCTATACTTTTCTGAACAATACCTCCAGAAACACCAATTCCTAAAATACCTGTTCCAATACCACCTAAGTGATAAGAGTAAGATAATCTAGCGATATTATTTTTCTCAAAACCTAACCGATCGTTTAAGTAAGTAAGTCCTACTCCCCCTCTTAACAATTTAACAGGAGCATGAACATTTACTAAAGCAGTAGTTGGATTCCCCTCGAATCCTGCCCACTGTTCTCTTCCCATAACAGTTCCACAGATAGAATTCGTAATCCCTGCATAACCAGGGTTAAACGATAGATTATCAAACATGTAGTGTGTAAATTGATAATCTTGTTGAGCTGTTCCTGCTAAAGCAGCAACGAAAACAGATAATGCTGTAATTATTTTTTTCATAAACTTCTGATAATTAATCAGTTAAATTAAACATGCAGTTTTACCACTAAACTACAAGTTCGCTAAAGTATATATTTTTTATTAGTATTCAAAAAATTAAACGAGTTTTCTATGTGTACATCACAAAGAATTGTTAATAACTTTTATGGAGCATCAAACTTCCCTGTTGACTTAATTACCCCCATTTTTTCTCCAAAAAACTCAGCAAAATCTCTCATCGCTTCCCCAATACCATCTTCGCTTGTTGCCCTTTGAAATGTATCCGCCATTGTGATGTATGTTTGAAAGAAAAACTTATTCATTTCTTCAACAGACATTTCTTTGGTCCACAAATCCATTCTCAAAGTATTCTTCTCCTTTTCATCCCATACAGAAAGCAAAAATGCTTTAGCTTGTTTAACTTCTTCTGAAGCATCGCTTGCAGACCAAACTATTTTTTCTGGTACATTATTGACATCCAATTCAACTGTCAAATTGATTTCACTTGTTTTTTTACTCATCGATTTCCGTGCTTATATGCTCTTAATATTTTTAGACTATTTTTTTCTTTCAGCAAAGATAAAACATCTACGTCATTTTCATCGACATAATCTCTAACTATTTGCCAACCTACCCAAATACCAACTTTTGATGGAGATTCATTAGGCAGACCTTTAGTAAAAGGTCCATCAACAATATACTGATTGATCGTCATAGGATTTTTAGTATAAAGTACTTCATCATCTACCAATGTTTTCCATATATTATTTTCATTGTTTTGTACCCAATTTAGCTCTTCAGGGGTATAATTTATTTTTACATCATCAGAAACATCTGGTAAAACAGCATCTAACAAATACATAATTTTCCCTAACTCGATTATCTTTGAAACGAAATCATCTCCTGCTTTTTCATCATAAAAACGGTTCAGCAACCAATACTTCATCCCATCTGCCACCATATACCTTTTATCCATATCATTTTTAATAAACTGTGGCAAAACATCTATTGGAATTCTTTTAACACTCCTATTTTCAGGACCTAAATACATATCCAAGCCTATAGCTAATGTATTTTCCATAGGAAATATTTTAGCATTAAAGTTGGAGTAAAACGTCACTAAATCTGGCAAAGAACTATCTGGAAAATAATAATGATAATAAGCAAAAGCCTTTTCAAAGCGCTTTTCATACGCACTAAAATCCTTAAATTCTGCATCTATATCTCTATATATACTTCTAATGACTGAATCTTTTCTGAATTGACTTAACCGAACTCCTATAGCAGGATCGTGAGCAGATCCCTCAACAATCATCTTAGCAATAAATGATTCATATAAAAAGCCATACTTCTCTAATAACTTCCTATTCAACCCATCAATATCAGTTAACCCATCCTGAAAAAGCTCTTGCTCCATTCTATGACACTCTATATCAACATCACTTCCAGACACATCAACAGCTAAAGGGTCAGAACTACAAGTGACTAAACTCAACGTTATTACAACTATAAATACTACAAAACCTATTTTATACATATTCAAAAAAGATGTTTTAAAAGTGTTAAAGATAAAATTTTATTAGATTTGCAACCAACTAAAAACTATTTTAGCTAAATACATTTATTATTTAAACTATGAAAAAGATATTATTACTAAGTATCGCTTATCTAATTGGAAATCTTTCTTTTGCTCAATTAGACAACAACGAAAATAATGTTAAAAACTTTAGGTTTGGTTTAAAAATCGACCTTTCTGTTGATTGGATGAAACCTGAGGACCAAAGAAATTTCAAAAGCAACGGTAGTAGTGTAGGCTATGGATGGGGAGCACAACTAGAGTATAGGCTAAATAAAACAGCTTCTATTGTTACTGGCTTTGGATTACAAACTGCTAGAGGTAAAATTGATTACATTGGAGCAACCTCTTTTGACAGTACTTATTACATACTTAATAACGATCAAGAATTTGTTGACTTTGACACCACTAATTTTTCTGGGAACAATTTATACTGGTTACAGAATAGGAACTACAAAATCAACTATGTAACCATTCCAATCGCTTTAAAAATGAAAACCAAAGAAATTGGTTATTTCACCTATTATGGTACTTTTGGTTTAAATCTAGGAATAAAAACCAAATCAACGGTAAATGATGAAGTAGTTTTAAATACTAGTACCAATAAGACCAACATTGAAAACCTTGACATCAGCAGTGAAACATCGTTCGCTAGAACTGGTTTAATCATTGGCGGAGGTGCTGAGTACACTATATCAGGAAATACAGCTCTATTTTTTGATGTAACCTACAACTACTTCTTTTCTAATGCTGTAAAGAAAAACGATAAGTATTTAGGAGTTTATAAAAATGGTGACTTTAAAAACGACATCAATCAAAAATTTATACCAGGAAGTGTTGCTCTTACAGTAGGCGTTCTATTTTAATCAACATTAACAATACTTTAAAAGCCTGAACTTTATTCAGGCTTTTTTTTATTCACTTATCTCGTATAAAATAATGACAGCTAAATCTAAAATTGACTTTATCGTAAACTGGTTAAACAACTATGCAAACAAAGCTAATATTAAAGGGTTTGTTATTGGTGTTTCTGGCGGAATTGACTCAGCAGTAACCTCTACACTTTGCGCTTTAACTGGAAAAAAAATTATTGTTTTAAACATGCCCATTCTTCAACCTCCATCTCAATTTGACAGGAGTAACGAACACATAGCATGGCTAAAGTCAAACTTTAACTCCATTACATCTTATACTACTGATTTAACAACTACTTTTGAACAAATCAGCAAAGACTTACCTCACACTATTCAAGACCACTTAACAATGGCTAATGTCAGAGCTCGATTAAGAATGACCACACTCTATGCTTATGCAGGCCATCATGGATATCTTGTAGCTGGAACTGGCAATAAAATTGAAGATTTTGGAGTTGGTTTCTTCACAAAATATGGTGATGGAGGTGTCGATTTGTCTCCTATTGCTGACTTAACCAAGACTGAAGTCTATGAGCTTGCAAAAGAACTCAAAATCATTGATAGCATACAAAAAGCTAAACCTACTGATGGTCTATGGGATGATGACAGGAGCGATGAAGATCAAATTGGCGCTACATACCCAGAATTAGAATGGGCAATGGAATATATTGACAACAATAAAACAACTGAACTTTCTGAAAGGGAGCAAGAAGTACTGTCAATATACACTAAATTAAATAAAGCGAATCAGCATAAAATGCAGCCAATACCTGTGTGTATATTACCCAAAAACTAAGTTTTATTGCGTTTTTTCTTACGTAACAACTTTTTCTTGGCCTTGAGTTTTTTTCGTTGTGCTCTTTTTCGTTTCCTCGCAGCTTTCTTCCCCCTTTCAGTTACAGGAGGACGAGGTTTAGGTATTATTTTACCAGCTTCTATTTCTTTCAACACCCTATCTAATACTACGTCTTCTATTTCAGGCGAATAATATTTTTTTAATGTTGTATTATTTAATTTTAAAACAGCTTCCCATGACTTTGCTTTAACTTTACCTCGGTATTTCTCTACAATTTCATAAGCAGTCATACCTGTTTCTTTATGTAAGATCTTCATTAAAAAATGTCCCCTAGTTATTGTCATCTGACTGATTTCATAACCAAACTCTTTTTTCAATTCTTTATAAGCTTTTTTTATATATTTTTTCTTTTGCTTCTTTGAATCAATCAACTTTAGGGTATCCTCTACCTCATTAAACATATCGGCAGCCAATACGGAATACACATAGATTTCTTTAACAAAATATTTCGTTCGACTATATTTTCTTAGATAAGCTGAATCATCAGCAACAACATCTACGCCCTCTAAAAAATACGAAAGGGAATCATCCTGAATCTGCGCAAAAGTAAATTGCACTCCCAACAAAAGAATAATATTTAAACTATACCACTTCTTCATCTTACAACACTATCCATCGTTTTTTTAAGTTTATAAAACAAAACATATACCAATTATTGTTCAAATATACCTTTGGCTAAATAATTGTAATACGATATAAAAATAAACTTATTTTTGTTCTTTATATTTGATTCTGTATGAATAAATTATTACTAATAACATTTACGCTCTTTACATACACTTTGGTAACAAGTCAAGTAGATGCCGTACTTACCGTTAAACGTTTCAACTCCCCAACTCAACCCTACATCGAGAACTACATCAAAATCTATGCTAATAGTATAGCCTTTAGAAAAGAACCTTTTGACGGAGTACAATACAACATACAGATCACTCAATTAATCAGGCAAGACACCAATATTATTGATTATAAAAAGTACACCCTCAAAAACTTAGACAGTTCCAAAAACATTATTTTAGATGATTTGATTGACCAACAACGATTTTACGTTCTCAACAATCAAACATACACCATAGAGGTTATAATAGAAGACTTATTAACCTCTGCGATGATCCCTCTAACAATTGAAAAGGATATCAAAATTGACTTTCCAGAAACCCAAATTTCTATTGCCGACATTGAACTTATTGAAAGTTATGCCAAAGCTGGCTCAGAAAATATTCTGACAAAATCTGGATACAATATCTTACCCATGGTAGAGGACTTTTTTGGAAATGATTTTGATAAAATAGCTTATTACACGGAGATATACAACACCTTAACCCAGCTTGACAGCAATGGAAAGTACATTGTCACTCAGTTTATCGAAAATTATGACAACAAAAGAATTGTAGGTGACTTTAATAAGATCAAAAGGTATACATCTACTACTATACAACCTATATTAAAAATCTGGGACATTGAGAGTTTACCAACAGGAAACTACCATCTCGTTGTTCAAGTCCGTGACAAAAACAATACTGTATTAGCAGAAAAAAAACAACGTTTTCAAAGGTTAAACCTAAGGGAGAGTGTACAAATAAAAGACCTTAACAAACAAGAATACATTAACACATTTGTCGATAACATTCCCAAAGACTCTTTGAATGATTATATAAAATGTCTATCTCCTATTGCAAGTGAACTTGAGCGAAATACGATTAATAATCAACTTGAAGAGTTAAGTGAAAACATGAAAAGAGAGTTTATTTTTCAATTTTGGAAAAATAAAAATGCTGAAAATCCTTTAAGAGAATGGGTGATGTATCAAAAAAGAGTGAGATATGTTCAAAAACAATTTAGCACTAGAAACAATCTTGGCTATGAAACCGACAGAGGAAGAATATACCTACAATATGGAATGCCCAACAGTATCAACGACAAGCCTAATTCGAACTACTCCTATCCATACCAAGTATGGCACTACTATAGAGCTGGTAAATTCAATAATAAAACCTGCATCTTTTATTCTCCCAACATGATTGGTAATGAATACATTCTATTACACAGCGATATTCCTGGTGAAAATAAAGATATCAATTGGCAACGTACATTAAAAAAACGTTCTTCTGGAATAGATAATGAAGAGCTAAAACATCAAAGTTGGGAACAGTATTAACCTCAATCAGCCCCCTTTTACTTCAAAAGATCAATTCTTTCAAAGGATCTATCATCTTGATGAGCATTTCTTAAATGATATGTTTATCTTTGGAAGATCCACTAGAAATAGATTTCGATGCAAAAAAATAGCAAAATATATGTTGCAGGCCACAGAGGGATGGTTGGGTCAGCTTTGGTAAGAATATTAAAAGAAAACGGATATACTAATATTATCTGTAAAACGTCTAGTGAATTAGATCTGAGAAATCAAAAAGCTGTCAATGATTTTTTTGAATTAGAACAACCTGAGTATGTTTTTTTAGCCGCTGCTAAAGTAGGGGGAATTCATGCAAACAATTGTTACAGAGCCGAGTTTTTATATGATAATCTAATGATAGAAACTAACATTATCCACAGTGCTTATCTGAATAATGTTACTCGTTTACTATTTTTAGGCTCTTCTTGTATCTACCCCAAAATGGCTCCACAACCTTTGAAAGAAGCGTACCTACTTACTGGAACATTAGAGCCTACCAACGAGCCTTATGCTATCGCAAAAATCGCTGGAATTAAACTTTGCGAAACTTATAAAAGTCAATATGGTTGTGACTTCTTTTCTGCAATGCCTACTAACCTTTATGGACCTAATGACAATTATGACTTAGAAAACTCCCATGTATTACCTGCTTTAATACGTAAATTTCACACTGCAAAAATTAACAATGAAGAAAGTGTCGAAATATGGGGAACGGGTGCTCCAAAAAGAGAGTTTCTACATGTAGATGACCTTGCAAAAGCATGTTTATTTTTAATGCTTCACCCAAGCCCTCCATCTTTATCAAACATTGGTTGTGGTGAAGATATCAGCATTAAAGATTTAGCCTTGACCGTGAAAAAGGTTACCGGTTTTGAAGGTTCTTTAACTTTTGACACTTCTAAGCCAGACGGCACGCCTAGAAAACTATTAGACATGTCTATATTACACCAACTAGGGTGGAAACACGAAATAAACTTAGAAGAGGGTATTCAAAATGTTTACCAAGACGTTCTTGACAAAAATATATTTTAACCCAATTGAACAACGTCACAAACATATTAGTTAAAATCAAAAAGATCCTGCTTCTTTTTGGGGGAATATTTTCTACTGTTTTTTCTTTTTCCCAACACCAAAATCTACCGATAAACTTTGGGCTATCTCAACAACTTGAATACAATAAAACAACCCATACTAAGGAAAAGCAAAGGTTATTTCATTCGGCAACCAAACCCTATATTACCACCTTTACACCATTAGCGTATTCTCAAAAAATATACAACGACACGGGAAAATACTATTATGCTTTTACTGAAAAACTATTTCAGAAAAATCTTTTATCTGTAGCGGAAGATGACCTAAAATTGGTTGCTGATCCTTTATTTAACTTCTCCTATGGTAAAACCACTGCAAATGATTCTCTTTATAAAATATCTAACAATACCAGAGGTATTAGAGTAGCAGGAGACATTACTAAGAAGTTTTCATTTGAGACTCAAGTTTATGAGACTCAAGTCTTTTATCCCCATTACATAGACAGTATTGCTAACATCAAAGGAACTGCTTTAGGTATTGGTCGATCAAAAAAGTTTAAAGAAACAGGACATGATGTTGCCATGTCAACTGGTTATGCTAGTTACTCTCCCAACCAAGATATTAATATACAATTTGGACAAGGCAAACACTTTATTGGAAATGGGTATCGCTCTTTGTTACTATCAGACAATGCAAGTCCTGCTCCTTATTTAGGGATAACGTTACAGTTTCTGAAAGACAAATTCCAATATAGAAGCATTAATAGTTGGATGCAAAGTTTAACGAGGTTGCCTGCTACAAATTCAGCAGAAGCCCTATTCAAAAGAAAAGGAGCTTCTTTTAAGTATCTATCCTTTATTCCCTCCTCTAATCTTCAAGTAGGGCTATTTGAGGGAGTGATCTACCAGAACTACATCGACTCTATTGGACATGTTGCTCTTCCCTCTTTGTTTTACATACCTGTTATTGGACTTAATTCTTCAATTAATGGACTTTCAAACCCACATAACTCTATCGTTGGAATTAATATTAATTACCAAATCAAAAATAGCTTCTCTATTTATGGGCAACTGATGATGGATGATGTCAAAAAAAATGGAATACAAATAGGAGCTAAATGGTTTAATTGTTTTAATAGTCTTAATAGCTGGGTTCAGGTCGAATATAACTCTGCTTCAGCAAACGCTTATTCAACTATCAATGCACAAATACTTCAATCATATACACATACCAACCAAGAATTAGCGCATCCATTGGGTGCCAATTTTAATGAATTCTTAGTTATGGGACATTTTGAAAAAGATCGGTTATTAGCTACAGGAAAATTTGTTTATTATCATCAAAAAAGCTTTTCTTCTCAAGGATTATCTTCTAGTCCATTAATAGCTACGGATTTAAACTCTAATCAATCTATACTTTACAACAAAAATGTCTCTTTTTCTGCAATAGAAGTGAGTTATTTATTAAATAGAAAAACAAACATGCAACTATTTGGCAGTTATAACTATAGGAACGAACATTACAGCTCTTCAGATTTTCAAATCAACACTAATAATTTTGAATCTTTTTGGATGCTTGGTTTTAGGACTACTCTACTTAATTTCTATCACGATATATAAGAGAGATAACAAAAACTATTACAAACTTCAATTAAAAAGACTTATTTTTGTTAATTGATTTAATTATAATTACATGGCAGGAGAACACATTTTGTGGCTTGGTTTTTTAACCGCTTTTTTTGTTGTTTTATTAGCAACTCCCTCGTTGATTAAAGTTGCGAAATTGAAACACTTAGTAGATGAGCCAAGTGAAGAACGAAAATTGCACACTCGTAGTGTCCCTACTATTGGTGGAATAACCATATTTGGAGCTATTGTTTTCTCCTATTCTTTATGGTTTCCTGATGAGTTCTCATACATAGAAAATGCTTTAATTAATTTTAAAACCATTGTTGCTTCATTGATACTACTTTTCTTTGTTGGCGTTAAAGATGATATTATTGGAACTGCCCCAATGAAAAAATTAGCGGCCCATTTTATCGTAGGGTTTATCATTGTTATTATGGCTAACATAAGAATAGAGAGTATGCATAATATTTTTGGTATTAACGAACTCGATTTATGGCAAAGCTACATTATTTCCATCTTTACCTATATCGTAATTGTGAATGCCTACAACTTAATTGATGGATTAGACGGACTAGCTGGTGGAATTGGATTTATATCCTCAGTTTCATTTGGGTTACTATTTGCTTTTTCAGACAATATACCTTTGGCATTACTTAGCTTTGTTTTATCTGGAGCGCTATTAGGCTTTTTAATCTTTAATTTTTCTCCCGCCAGAATTTTCATGGGAGATTCTGGCTCGCTAACTATTGGAGCCATTATTAGTGTATTGGTTTTTAACGCTATTAATATCCCACACTCAAAGTTACCCGAACTCATTCAAGATGTTAACCTCCCTATTCTTGTAATTAGTATTTTAGTATATCCTTTAGCAGATACCATAAGAGCTTTTACGTTAAGAGCTTTTAAAGGAACCTCTCCCTTTACTGCGGACAAAAATCATATCCACCATAAATTTATTGGTATTGGATTTAACCATGCAAAGACTGTAATTACTTTATACATCTATAACTTAGTCATTATTGCTTTTGCTGTTTTTATTAGGATTCCAAACGCTACGTTAAATTTATTTATACTTATTGGAATAGCCTTGTCTATTTCTATTATACCATCTATTATAGGAAAAATAAGTAAAAAATGAAGCTTACGATTTTCATAGCACTTCTGACATCGATCTTTTATAATCATATAAGAGGGCAACAAGAAATCCTGCCAATATACAATGGTTTAAACAATAGGTATACTGCTCAAATCAATGAGATAGAAAATTTTCACACAGCAATCCAACCTTACAACTTTAACCAAATACAAACTACCTATAGTGACAGCAATTCTACTAACAATAAACTTGATTTATTGAAAAAAAAATATAGAACTAACGCCTCTAAGTATTTTATATCACCAATAGGTGTTGGTAATTTTGGACTAAATAGCTCCAATGGCAACATCAATTACAACACTGCTATTGGAGCACTTTTTCAATATAGTTTTTCTTCCAAATTTGCTACTGAAATCAATTACAAATATTGGGTATCCGAACAACCCAATTATATTGACACCTCGATTTTTTCTAGCAAGATTCTCCCATCAGTTGGTAGATATGGATTAATCCCGTCCCAAACCAATGGTATACATGATTTACAAGGGCATTTATCTTATACTCCTAATCGTTTTTTTAGTTTTTTATTAGGTAAGGGGAACCATTTTTGGGGAGATGGATATCGCTCTTTTTTATTATCTGACAATGCCAGTTCCTACCCTTTTTTTAGAATTGAAAGTACTTTTTGGAAAGTCAAGTACACAAATCTATATGCTTGGCACACGGACATCTCTAGCGGTTCAAGCCAACAAAAGTTTTCCGCATCCCATCACTTAAGCTGGAACATTATTGAGGGACTTAACTTTGGATTATTTGAGACCGTTATATGGGCCGGACAAGATACTTTAATTAATAGAGGCTTTGACATCAATTATATTAATCCCGTAATTTTTTACAGACCTGTTGAATACGCCCAAGGATCTAATGACAACTCTATATTAGGAATCAACTTAAAAGGACGAATAAAAGGTCGACACCTATTATATGGACAACTATTGCTGGATGAGTTTTTACTGGCTGAAATTAGAAGTGATCAAAACTGGTGGGGAAATAAATATGCCATCCAATTGGGGTACAAAAACTATAAATTGTTTAACAACCCCAATCTTTCTTTTTTAATTGAACGAAACATCGCTCGCCCTTTTACCTACTCTCATATTACCTCTACTTTAAATTATGGACATTTAAACCAATCGCTAGCCCATCCTTTAGGCGCTAACTTTAAAGAAACTGTAGAAATGCTTTCATATAAACACAAAAAATGGACCTTTAGTCAACAAGCGAATTTTATCAGTTATGGCGCCGACTCTTCGAATGTTAACCATGGCGGGAATATCTTTTTAAGTTACAAAACTAGAAATGGGGAATATGGTCATAAATTATTACAAGGAGATAAACATCGAATATTTTTTAATAAGATAACAGCCAACTATCGTTTAATTGACGCCATTAATCTTAATGCTTTTGCTTCCGTAACTATCAGAAGTGAAAACACCCCATACCAGAATCAAACAGACTTTTTTATTAACCTGGGGCTAAAAACTCAATTATGGAATAGCTATACAGACTATTAAGTACTAATCACAAAATCATCATCAATTAAAGGTAATCCTTGGTATCTTAAAAACAGTTGGATAGTAGCAATCACATCTTTTTCACAGTAAATAATTATCCTATCCAAATCTTTCTCTTCATAAAAAACATGAGCAACTTGACTCCCATCAATATCATCTTTAGGTGTTGGGATATTAAAGACATAAGTTAGTAACTCTAGCGAAGTATAGTGTTTATAGTCACCAAACTTCCATAACTCCATTGTATCTAGATGCTTGACCTCCCATGGCTTTTTACCTCCCGTATTTAATATATTAGGCAACTTCAACCCATTAATCAGTATTCTTCTTGCTAAAAATGGATAATCAAACTCTTTTCCATTGTGCGCACACAACAAATATTCGTACGAATTAAATTTTGAATTAATTAGATCGATAAACTCCTGTAATAATTGGTGTTCATTTTCATGTGCAAAAGATTTTAAACGAATTTGCTGCTCTCCCCCTTTTTGAACAATTAATCCTATTGAAATACATGCTACCTTAGCAAATTCAGAATAAATCCCAGCCCTTTCATAAATTTCCTCTGCTGTCTTCTCTTCACGTTCCTGCAAAAATCTTGTTTTTTTATCCCAGAGTTCTTGACCTCTTTCATCTAACTCTTGATAATCGTATACAACGGGTACTGTTTCGATATCAATAAAAATAATTTTGGATAAATCTTGAATTGGGAGCATTGCGTTCGGTTTAAAATTCCATTCCAAGATAACAAATTATTATTGACTGCTTAGTTCCTCGGCTAATTTTATTGCTTGATCATGGTAGAAATCATTTCTCTTAATAATTTTCTGAAGCACAATATATGCCTCTTTATTCCTCTTTAAATCGAACAAAGCTAAGGCAGAGTACCACTCTCCCTCTTGTCGAAAAGTATCATATTGATGTTCGTTAACCACTTTTAAATGCTCTAAAGCTTTTTCCGATTGATTGATATTATAGTAACACAATGCTGAGTAAAAGTGAGCATTTAAATCAGAAGGATGTTGTTTTAAAATCTCTTTATATCCTTTTAGTGCCTTTTTAAATTTATTTTTCCTAAAATAAAACTGGATATCCTCTAAATAAGAAGAATAAGCTACTTTTTTCACTACTAATTCATGAGATGGCTCATCAATAGCACTTGAACCATTCTCTCTATTTGCGGGGGTTCCAGTCAATACAAAAACATTTTTTTGAATTGTATACCCTGATTTTATTTTAGAATAATTGACATTAATTAGCCCATTCAACGAAATTAACGGCACTGACTCTGTGGAGACTTCTTCATTTTTTTTAACCTCTATTGCTTTCAATTCTGGACCGTCAACTTTTTCTAATGTAACGATTTTCGCAACAGTATCCATTTCAACAGCTATTAAATTCTTTTTATTTTGCTGTTCCTCTGTTACTTTATGATAATCAACTTGAGCGTTGCTTTCCTTTAGTTCAGACACTTCTATAGCACTATCTGATAATTCTAAAATTGGAGTTGGAGTTGGAGCTTTAATATTTGGGGACTCTTCTAACTTTGGTTGGGGTAAATCAGTAACACTATTCAATACGATTAACCCTTCTTTTTTAGTTGGGTACAATTGATAAACAGCAATGCTAATACCAGTTAGTAAGCTTAATAAAACACCCCATTTAAAAACTAAACTATTGGAAAAAACTTGAGGTTGTTTATTCGCTAACTTATGAAGACTGGTAAAAGCTTTTGGGTTTTGCTTATAACCATCTAATGCATCGCGATAAAAAGAATTCTCATTTAATTCACGTTCAACTATCACTCGATCTTCTTTGGAAAGGTTTCCATCCAAATAATCCTTAAACAATTGTTTATTGAACAATATTTGATTTTCTTTTTTCATTGCTCTTCCCTTATTAATGTTTGGTAATCATTTTTCAATAATAGCCCTAATTTTCTTTTTCCATTCTGAATATAGCTTTTTACTTTCTTCAGTTCAAATCCAGTCAATGCAGTTACTTCTGCATAGCTATTTTTTTGTAAATAAAATAGTTGTATACAAATACGTTGCTCTTCTTTCAACTCTTCTATTTTTTGTTCTAACAGTTGGTACATTGTTTCTTCATTTTGCTTCTGAAAAGCAATGCCCTCTTCGCTTTTTAAGACCTCTTCAAATACTGAATAATCTACTGTATAGTAACTTTTTTTCCGAAGTTGCTGCAAACAATAATTTTTAGTCACCATATACAACCATCCATTAAAATTAGAAAGTTGAGCAGTTTTTAAATCCTCCATGAGTTTTTCAAAAATAAGTATAACAGCATCTTCACTATTCTCCACAGATTTTAAGTACTTTAAGCATACACCGAAGACGATATGATAATACCTTTCATATAGCACTCCGATGTATTTATTGTTATACTTTTTTTGATACTCAATCACAAGCTGCTCATCAGATAATTTCTCGATATGTTTTTTCCTTAAAAACAATAGGTTTTATTGATTTTGTTGTTGTTTAGCTTTATGTGCATTATATAAATCGAAATAGCTTACAGTTTCAACGATAATAACTCCTCCTGTAACATCTCCATACTGAGCTGGCACACCTCCTGTATACACCGACATATTCCCGATAGCTCTACCTGGTATTCCTGCTAGGCTGGTTGATTTAACGCCATCGATATAATACCCTACATCTCCTGTTCTTGCTCCCCTAATATTTACTCCTCCCTCGCTATCTACAGTAACACCAGGTACTGTTACACTAATTAACTCCACAGGACTTCTCATCAACGGACTTTGCTGAATTTGTTTCATCCCTATACTTTGAATAGAAGGGTTTCCTATATCGATAATTGGGGTAGTCCAAGTTTCGATAACAACTTCTGGAAATAATGTACTATTTTTCAGGTAACAATCTTTTATAAAGCTTATTTTCTCTGGTCTTACCTCTACTCCTGCTATTTCTGCGTTGGTCATTCCCACAAAAGAAATTGTAACATTGTATACTCCTGGCTTAAGCGGTTTTAGCTTAAACTTTCCATCAAAATCGGTTGTTGCTCCAACTAATTGCTCTCCAACTTTTACGTAAACATTGGCGAAAGCTAACGGGTCACCAGTCTCTTCTTCAAAGACTTTCCCATGTATTTCTCCAGTATTGTTTTGTGCCTGTATACCTACTGCTAACAGTAGTAGTACTCCTAATAATATTTTTTGAATTGTTTTCATATCTATATTTTTTAAATGATTTTTCTTCTTTATTAAACGACGTTCATTTATATAGATACCATTACATTCAATATTCCATAAAAAAAATTATGTTTTTCTTAATTTTGTTCGATTATCAGCTAAGAAGCCTTTATAAGTTAGCGAAACTTCTATTCCTCCTCTCGATCTTGTTGCTGTTTTAAACTTAGAAACATTAGTATCATAACTCAACCCCAGTCTAAAATTTCTGTAATCAATTCCTGCTACAACAATTAATGCATCATTAACACGGTAATAAGCTCCAAAATCAATATAAGATTCATCTGCATAAGTTGTATGTGAAGATGATTCTTTCATAACACTTCTATACAAAGCTCCTAATAATACTTCATTGTGCTTACCTTGTTTTACATACATTAACTTAGGAACGATTCTTCTCATAGAAAGCGAATTCCCTATAGGCGTTTCATAAGTTGCATGCACAACGAGTTTAGAAGGTAATCGATCTCCTGAAAACAAAGTATAATTCGGTTTATTCACATGAAAGTAAGCTATACCACCAGTAAAGATTTCATCATCTTTAATTCGACTTTCTACAAGCACTCCTCCTGATAAATCGATGTATGCTTTAGCTGAATTGGCAAAACTCTCTCGTGTTGGCAATGTCGAATTATACTCATGATTCACAAACTGATTATCCCATGATAATTCATCAACCATAACACTATTTTGAGCATAGCCTCCTTGTAACCCCAAAGACATTTTTGTATCTCGACCGACTTCTTGGATTGCAGACAATGATAGGTTAAATTGGTTTTGTGTCCATTTGGAAGTTCCAGCTCTGTCTTGAGCAAAACTCAGTCCTACACCAATATCACTCAAGCCTTTTTTAAATGGTCTTTGCTTTAAGAGATTCATATCATAAGCAACAGAAAATGTAGTATAAGGCAAACCAATACTTCCCCATTGATTTTTATAGTTATTAGCTATTCTAAAATCTTTTTGTAAAACACCTGCATAAGCTGGATTTAAGGCAGTAACATTCACATCAAATTGAGAAAAGTGTATGTCTTGCCCATAACTATAACCTCCAATAACTATTAAACAAATTATATAATAATATCTTTTCATATCTCTTTTTTATCGCATTAACGAAACATCTCCTTTAAACTTTTTCCCCTCTCCATTTATTGCAGTTTGTAAATACCACATATAAACACCTTCGTTTGCTGGTTTACCATTTATTGTCCCATCCCATCCTATCGACTCATCATTAGATTCAAACACTTTTTTCCCCCATCTGTCATATACAGAAAAGTAGATTCCATTTAGATACCCCCTTACATACAAGACATCATTTTCTCCATCTCCATTAGGCGAAAATGCAGTAGGGACAAAAACATTCTCAATAGGAACTATAATTACTTGTCGATAAGCTGTACTCGAGCAACCATTGGCATTATACACTGTTAATTCCACTAAATAACTCCCTGTATCGGCATAGGTATGCAATGGATCAAAATTAACACTATCCAAAGCGCCATCATCAAAATTCCACATCCAGATTACAGCATCAGTACTTGTGTTAACGAAAGTTATTTCTGAAGCTGTTACAGGAGTATTATCTGGTGTTAGACTAAAATCAGCAATTGGATAATCGAAAGTGGTAATTAATCCTGGCGACTCAACGGTATCTTTACATCCTACAGTATTCGTTACAATTAAATTCACATCATAAGTCCCGGCATTTTCATAACAATAGCCTTCATACTTATTACTTCCCTCTCCATAACCATTTTCAAAACTCCAATTCCAACTAGAAATTCCAGTACTATCTTCCGACTGGCTAGCAAAATTAACGCATATAGGAGCACACCCACCCGTAGTGTCTTGTGTAAAAATAGCAATGGGCTGATGTTTTACTTTTATAGTATCTGTGTTTAAATTGACACACCCCATATCTGAAACCACTTCAAGTGTTACTACATAATCTCCATGCAAACCATAATTGAAAACAGGACTCTCTTGAGTTGAAGTTGTTCCACCTACATCTCCAAAATTCCATTGGTACGTAATATTTGATCCACTTGAAATAACAGATGTATTCGTAAATACCGTTGGTGGCTCATTCACACATACTTCTGATGCTACAAAACTTACTTGGGGTAAAGGATGAATCGTTACACTCTGTTGCAGATTACTTGAACAATTCTCATTTGAGATTGCTGTCAAAGTGACATCATAAGTCCCCGGAGCTTGGTAAGTATAAGTAGGATTTTGACTATTAGACGGATTAGATAGATCCCCAAAGTCCCAGACATAATTAGTAATTGCCCCAGGAAGGTTGATAATGCTATTATCTGTAAAAGTCACTGCATCTTCTAAACATTCATCCTGCATTGAGAAAGCTACTTGTGGCATAGGATAAATAGTTACACTTCCTACTGCTGTGTCTTTACAGTTTTCATTAGTTGTTACAATTAATTCTATAGGGTAAGTTCCTTCTGAAAAATATCCATGCGTTTCGTTCTGGTTTGTCCCATAATTTAAATCACCAAAATCCCATTCCCATCCTATAATCGTCCCTGAATTGATTGTCGACTGATCTGTAAATTCAGCAGCTACATCTTGACACACATTAGCTGTAGAAAAATTAGCGATAGGAGCTTCAAAAGCTTCAACTATTCTAGACACTGTATCTAAACACCCATTGGCTGTCGCTACGATTTCAGAGACGGTATAACTTCCTGCCATTGTATAAGTATGATAGGGATTTGCAATTGTAGACTGAATTGGAGGTGTTGTGGTCTCACCAAAATTCCATCCGTATGAAACAATAGCATCTCCAACAACATTCGATGCATCAACAAATGATAAAGAATCATACCAGCACTCAGAAGTATAGGTAAAATTAGCAGTTGGTTTTGGAAAAATTTGAACAGGCATTGTTGTATCTTTAGTACAACCTAAAGCACTTGTAATGGTTAATCTTGTAGTATAAGAGCCAGCTGTAAAGGTATGATTTGGGTGTTGAGTTGTGTAATCAACAACACCATCATCTTCTATATCCCAACTCCAAGCATTTATAATTTCAGGAGCTGATATTGTACTAAGATCATTATAATTCACCTCTAAATATTCACAACTATCTACCAAACTAAAATTAGCCACAGGAATCTCTCCCACTACAACATTAATGGTATCCTCAGTACTACATAAAGGAGCAAAAAAGATATCATCTATAGCAAAATCAGCCCCTGAGCAAATCATCGTTAACTCTCTAACACAAATATCAACTGAGGTATTAGTTCCTGAATTCCAAATTTGATTGAGTTCCTGCCAATCACAAGGTGTTGTTGATGTTTGTATTGTCCCTCCTATTTGAGTTCCATTAACAAAAAAGCCAATATTTGCTGTTGATGGCGTTGCATTAGCATTCGTAGCCCAAGCAGAAAATATATAATCGGTATTGGGAGAAACATCTATCGTTTGGCACCATAAATCAGATCCTCCTGCAACTCCATTTGTTCCACATGCTGCATCAACCAACATTAAATTACCAGTTCCTGTTGTATGATCATTACAATTAGCCCCCCAAAGTGTAGCTGTTGTAACAAAGGAATATCCACCTTGCTGCATTCCTGTAGGAAAATAATTATACTGACTTGTAAAGCCAACATTTCCAGCTTCAAAGTCTCCATTCTCCACAAGATTTTCTCCTACATTAGAAACTTTTACAACATATACACCTGTAGTATCAGCCAAAAAAGTTTGACCAGCATCTCCATTATGCCATTCATAGTAATCATATCCTGCACCTGCATCAAGTGTCAGTGTAGCTCCATCACAGAGCGTTGTATCATTCCCTAAATTAACTTCATTAACAGCTGTTATCGTTATTGTATCATAAATACTATCAATAAAACACGGATAATGAGCCACAGATAACACGGTATAATCACCTGGTACTGCATACTGTATCGTAGGCTCCCATGCTGTTGAATTTGGAGTTGATGGTAAAGGAGTTCCTGTTTGCTCCCAAAACCAATCAACATTCAACATACCTGTAGTATCGGATAACTTAAAGTTTGTTGTTTCATTATAACACAAATAAGAGGATTTTATCCTTACTGGTTCAGCGACAAAAAATGCTGGAAAAGCTGGTAGCCCCAATATAGAATACATATTTGTACCACTAAAAGTATTTACTCCAGCAATAGAAATTCCATTATCATCATAGTTTGCTCCAACTCCTAAGATATTAGGATTATTAATTACTCCCAACCTGGTTTGACTCTGTAGCGCAGCATATATTTTCCCATTTGGAGCTAATTGCAACCCACACATTCGATAACCTACTGTATTTGCTGTGGTTCCTACAATTGTTTGTGAAGCAACAAATGCAGCTTGATTAGGAGCTAATAAATCATACTGATAAATATTAGGATTATTTAATCCCGTAAAATAAACAACATTGTTATTAGGTGAAAATTCAGAGCTGTAAGAATTCCCCCCTAAGGTTTGTGTAAACTTAGTGGTTAAAACTCCAGTAGCATTATTAAAATCAAAGACCTCCAAATTAGGAGCTGATCCATTGGCCACACTTACCAATTTACTATTGGGTGAGACTTTAATAGAACCCGTTGCATTTACCCCAGTAGATACTGAAGCACTAATCACCGGTGTTAAATCAACTCCAGTAGGTTTAACATGATATGCTCTCATATTCGTATTTCCTACCTCTTTCCCAATTATCCAATAATCGCAACCGTTAGCATGTTTAGCTACATTTGCCCCCTCTATAGTTGTAGTTCCAAACAAATGAATATTTTTATTGGCCGCCACAACATCTCCCATACCTCCATTTAGGGTCATATCTACTTCTGTATATCGAACTCCAGCATTAACCCCACCAGCTGAGGTTCCATTACTTACTTCTATGGTAACAATATAATACCCATCATATCGTTTAGTCGTATAATTATATGTTGCAGGTTTAGGGCAAATAACTGCTGACTGTGTTGAACTTGGATTACCAAAAAGACCTGTTCCATTTGGCATCAAATTATGATTCTCATCCCATACATTTCTTCCATCGGTATAAAATACTAAACGGCCATCTTTTCCACTAACAGCAGCACTCCCCTCTGATGTAGTTAACCTCCCATTATTTAATACTGTTGGAGGTGTAGTAGAAAAACTTAACCCCGCATAACTACCAAAATACCAATTATTCCCCTCACTTTGAGTATACGCATACTGAACCAGCACGACCAATAAGAATAACACACACTTTTTCACCATATATTCTAGACGTTTATGACCCCTTTATAGTTGCCACTACCAAAATTAAGATTAAAAATGAGACAAAACAAACGTTTTAAGAACACCTTTGTAAAATTGCCATTTAGTTAGCTTCTGTTCTTTGATTGCTCCATGATCCCAATACTTAACATTTACTATATTGTTTCCCATATAACAAATATCTTTTAACACAATATAGTGCCATGGATTTCTAAACCACTTTCCTTTACTCTCCCAACTTATTGTACGGTATAACAAAATTATTTGTTGCTTTTGTTTTAAGAGCATTCGAATTTGTTTGACATTCCACCCTAAAAACATAGAATTTACAACGTTAAGCTTCAGCATATTCTGCAGTAAATTCAAAATCTCAGATGGCCAAGTCATTCCCTCCATCGTACCCTTTTCGAATCCTAAGCTTGTATTTTCCTTGAATCGTATTGCTCCAATTAACACCAAACTAACCCCATTAAATCCTTTAGTAGGTTTAACATAACGAGCCCAAAATTCAACTCGATCTTTTTCCTGAATTTTATACGCATTGATTTCTCCTACGCCTTCACAATATAAGTGTATCGCGAATTTAACTAATTGAAGTAATTCAGACTGAGCAACCACATGAATTACTGCAGCAACTCCACAAGTATTTTTAGATTGAAACAAAAGTTCGCCCTGTGAAAGAATAAACTTTTTTAAACTCTTAATAAACTCCTCTTTGTGAACATGTGTAAAAATAGTTTTTGAAGAGGTTTTATTTTCAAACTCATCACATAAGATTAATGCTTTTTCTATAATATCTTCGTTTATTAGATTCAATTTTACACTCCTTACTTAAATTAATATATTCTCGTATATTTGTGAGAGCTTCAACTACTACACATGAAAACAATCATTTAAGTAAAATGTTTAGTTCCATGTGAAAGATAAAAGTACAACAAAAAAGAACACATGAAATATACTAATTCGTTAGCTTTTGCCAAAGAACTTGACGCAAAAGACCCTCTAAAAGACTATAGAAAGGCATTTATTTTTCCCTCTTTCACCGATAAACCAGTTGTTTACTTCACTGGAAACTCTCTTGGTTTACAGCCTAAATCTGTTAAAGCCGCTATTAATACCGAATTAGATGATTGGGGAAAATGGGGAGTAGAAGGGCATTTTGAAGCACAAAACCCTTGGGTATCCTATCATGAACTCTTGACAGAAAAAACAGCTCGTTTAGTTGGAGCTCTACCAAAGGAAGTTGTTGTTACTCATAGTTTAACAACTAACTTACATTTACTCATGATTTCTTTTTATCAACCCCAAGGGAAAAGGAATAAAATAATTTGTGAGAAAAAAGCTTTTCCTAGTGATCAATATGCTATACAATCTCAAGCAAAGTTACATGGTTTTCAACCAGAAGAGGTCATTATTGAGGTAGGGCCAAGAGCTGGTGAACATCTCATTCGTGAAGAAGACATCCTTGCTAAAATAAAGGAAACTGGTGATGAACTTGCCATGATTATGATTGGAGGGGTAAACTATTATAGTGGTCAGGTTTTCGATATGAAAGCCATAACAGAAGCAGGACATAAAGTAGGGGCAAAAGTTGGTTTTGATCTTGCTCATGCAGCAGGAAACATCAAATTAGAGTTAAATAACTGGGGGGTTGATTTTGCTACTTGGTGTTCGTATAAATATTTAAATTCTAGCCCAGGTGGCGTTAGCGGTCTATACATTAACGAAAAACATGTAGACGACGAAAACCTCCTACGCTTAGCAGGATGGTGGGGACACAACAAAGAACAACGTTTCTTAATGGCCGATGAATTTCAACCAATACCAACAGCTGAATCTTGGCAATTAAGCAATGCCCCAGTCATAGCTATGGCAATTCACAATGCCTCACTTTCTATTTTTGATGAAGTTGGTATGGATGCATTAATAGAAAAAAGAGACCAACTTACTGGTTATCTAGAGTTTATTATCAATGACATTTCAAGTAGATACGAAAATGTAAACTTTGAAATAATAACACCTAGAGCCCCCTTAAAAAGAGGAGCTCAGCTTTCTATTCTAGCTCATGGTAAGGGTAAAGAATTATTCAACTTTATAGCTAAAGAGGGAGTTGTCGCTGACTGGAGAGAACCCAATGTTATTCGAATTGCACCAGCCCCACTTTACAACAATTATGAAGACGTCTATCGATTTGGAAAAATTCTTGAAGAGGCGCTTAGATGATTAGATGATTAGATGATTAGATGATTAGATGATTAGATGATTAGATGATTAGATGATTAGATGATTAGATGATTAGATGATTAAAGTTTAAAAATAAAATGGAAATAACCAATACACATATCACACAATTAACTTTACAAGCATTCGTAATACTGATATTGGGATTGGTTTTGTGGCGTTTAATGGTTGCTTATTCAAAAAAATCATCTAAACCTAAAGGAAGCACTTATTTTGACACAAAATATAGAGATAAATGGAAAAGGAAGTAATAATAGTCGGAGCTGGACTTGTAGGATCATTATGGGCAGTTTACTTGACTAACGCAGGGTATAAAGTTCGTATTTATGAAAGTCGTTCTGACATCAGAAAAGCTGAAATTAAAGCTGGAAAATCAATTAATTTAGCATTATCTGATAGAGGATGGAATGCTCTAGAACACGCTGGTATTTCGGGGGAGATACAACCAATAGCCATTCCCATGTCTGGAAGAATCATGCATAGCCTAAAAGGTGACTTAACCTATCAGCCTTACGGAAAAGAAAACCAAGCTATTTATTCAGTTTCTAGAGGTGACTTAAATAAAAAAATGGTTGAAATTGCCACTCAAAAAGGCGCTGAAATTTATTACAATGAAAAGTGTATTGACTTAGACTCCCATAAAGGGACGATCACTTTCGAAAACACACAAACTAAAGAGCTACAAACGATACATTCTAAATTAATTTTTGGTGCTGATGGAGCTTTTTCAAAAGTAAGGTATGCTGGTTTACAAAAGTTACCTCGATTTAACTATAGCCAAAAATACATTGAAGATGGTTACAAGGAACTGTTACTACCAGCCAATGAAGACGGCAGTTATAAATTAGACAAAAATGCTCTACATATCTGGCCTAGAGGTCGTTTTATGCTAATTGCTCTACCTAATGATGATGGCTCTTTCACGTGCACGTTGTTTATGCCTTATGAAGGAGATAAAAATGCTTTCGAGTCATTAGATACTGATGAAAAAGTAATTGAGTTCTTTAAAACAACTTTTCCCGACTTTTACGAAATTATGCCTAATCTATTAGAGGATTGGCATCAGCACCCACTTTCAGGTTTAGCAATTATTCGATGCTTCCCATGGACCAACCATACAACGGCTTTAATTGGTGATGCAGCCCATGCTACCGTTCCTTTCTATGGACAAGGTATGAATTCAGGCTTTGAGGATTGTTACGTATTAAACACTTTAATGGAAGAACATAACCATAATTGGGATACCATATTTAAAAGCTATGAAAAATTAAGAAAACCTGATGGAGATGCGATTCAAGATTTATCGCTACATAATTACTACGTTATGCGTGACTATGTAGCTGATCCTAAATTCTTACTGCAAAAGAAAATTGAAGCTCATATTTTTGAAAAACATCCAGAAAAATGGATGCCACTCTACAGCCAAGTAACTTTTAGTCATATCCGCTACTCTAAAGCATGGAAAGTTGGTATGCAGCAAGAGGCAATCATGAAAGAAATTATTGAACTTCCAGAGATTGAAGAAAAATGGAATAGCAAAGAAATAGAACAAATCATTTTAGAAAAATTAGATAACATATCTGAATAATGAACAAAGCTCAAATATTCATATTACTCCTTACCTTTTTTACAACTTTCTCTGGGAATGCTCAAGATATTTTTGGGAGACGTAAAAAAGACCTTATTGAATACCGTTCCTATCGTATGGGAGGATGGTTATTTGCTCCTGGACTTACCTACACACCATCTTGGGTACCAAAAGATGATAAAAGGGACATTAATCCAAATGGACGATTAGCTGTTTATGGAGAAATAGGACGTTTCCAAATTTTCTATGAAGGAGGAAACTTCTTTAACTACCTTGATTATAGCCTAGCTTATAAAAGATTGAGCGGTTCCGAAAAGTACAATGATTTAAAATCTGTTTTTAAACAAAATTTTGTTTTAGGAAACTTTAATTTAAATAACATTATTCAATTAAGTGACTACACCTTTATTCAAAATAGTTTAGGTGTAAACTTAGATTATAAGTTTTCCGAAAAATATGATAACGTAAATGGTTCTGGTAACGAAAACACCAATAATCTTTTATTTTCCCTACACTACAAAATAGGCTACGGAATTAAAGCCAAAAACAACTTGTTTATCATCCCAAGTATTGAGGTTCCGATTTTAAATGGATTAGAATGGGAAAATGGAAAATCCACTTATGGCATATTTAGCAGTAGGTATAAGCCTGTTATTTTTTCTGTTCGCTTTGCATTCCTAAGAAAACGAGGAAGAGACGCTTGCCCTGACAATGGATTAAGCCCTGAAGACAAAAAGAAACAAGAAATGCACATGATGGGGCAATGATAACTAATAATTAGATAATGAGCGAATTAGATGATGAGATGATGAGATGATGAGATGATGAGCGAATGGAATAATTATCGGCATAGAGAATGCAGCAGTTTTTTGATTTTTTATTAAAAGCATTCCTAATCTTTTTTATTTTTTCGTCGTTTGCATGTACCAATGTAAAGCACAGAAAGATTCATCATACGAGATTTAACGCTTCCGATTTTGACAGCAAAAATTTCCTCTATGACACAATCAGAATTAGTGTTTTTAAAAAAGGTTATGACGGATCCATCAATATTTACGATGATACCGAATACAACAGCTTAGAACACAAACTTCATTTTATTAAAGAAGATGGCCCTCCACATCATCTCTTATTAAACAACTTCGAAAACAGTATAGATACATTATATTATAAATCAAATTCCAACTATTACATCATCTACAGTTTTGATTCAATAAATGCTACGCTTAATAGAACATCGTATTACAAAGAAAAAATCATTAGTAAAGGAACATACAACATCGATAGTTCTTTCTTTTATACCGAAAGAATTTACAATAACATTAACGGAGCCTGGCTTGATTCTCTGCACTTAATGAAAGCTGTAAAAGCAACTAGACACGGTGAATGGTTTTATTTTGATTCTTCGGGCAATATTGAAACAACTAAGAAATACTATTTTGGTAAAATTTTAAAATAGTTAAGAGCTTTATTCAACAAAACTAATTATCTCATTCGCTCATCACCTATCCCCAATATCTTAACGGCATTGTGTTTGTATCTATTTAAAAGAATTATCGCCTAAAACAAATTTTAGTTTAGTTTTAGCTTTCTAAAAAATAGTGAAACATGCACAAATTACTCATCATAATTTTTAACCTATTTATACTGGGCTTAGCTTTTGGGCAAGTCCCTTATGACTCGACCAATTTTAGAGCACCTTTAAACATTCCTTTAGTTCTTGCAGGGAATTTTGCTGAATTGCGTTCTAACCATTTTCATACTGGTCTAGACATTAAGACCAACCATAAAGAGGGGTATCGAATTTATGCCATTGACTCTGGCTATATCTCTAGAATAAATATTTCACACTGGGGGTACGGAAAAGCTATTTATGTTACCCATCCAAATGGCTATACTTCTGTTTACGCGCACTTAAGAAATTTCCCCAAAAAAGTAGAGAAATTTCTACGTAAAAAACAATTTGAGCAAGAAACAGAGACGCTAGACATACAATTAACTCCAAACGATCTTCCAGTAAAAAAAGGAGAAGTCATTGCCTATTCTGGAAACACAGGAAGTTCTTCAGCACCCCATTTACATTTTGAAATTAGAGAAACCGCATCTGAGTTTCCTGTCAACCCGTTATTATTCAACTTTGATATTCAAGACAATGTTAAGCCCGATATTTTTAACATTAAAATCTATCCAATAAATGGCTCTATTAACAATCGGTTTTCCGAAAAAGTATATTCAACTACAGGCAGCAACGGCAAATACACTCTTAAAGAAAATCCTACAATCACCTTAAATGGTGCTATTGGTTTTGGTGTTCATACTATTGATAGACTAAATGCAGCACGTAACAAATGTGGAATTTACACTATAGAATTAGAATTAGATGGTCAAAAAGTATATCAGCAAACAATGGAAAAATTAGATTTCTCCACCAACAGATATATCAATGCCCATAAAGACTATTATGAGTATCACAAAAGAAGAAGAAGTTTTCATAAATCTTTTAAAACAGCAAACAATGACTTAGAAATTTATTCTAATTTAAATAACAATGGAATTCTCCGTTTTACTAAAGACACTACTCATCAATTAAAATATATCATCAAAGACACATACGGCAACACATCAACTTTGGAATTTAAAGTAAAATCAACCAGTCAATCAATCCCACGACCAACCACTAAAGAAAATGCCACTGCAACCCAAGCTTTTTCTATGGAAAAAGATGGTTTTATTGCTAAACTAGAAGATAAAACACTTTATGAAAACACTCAAATCAGCTACAGCACTGATAAAACCTTATATTCTTCTGCTCCTCTACACAAATTTGGAAATAGTGAAATTCCTCTCCAAAAATATTTTGTCATGAAAATTAAAACGCAAGGAATTTCTAAAGACAAAGAAGAGAAAGCTGTTGTTGTAAAAATTAGCGACGACAAAAGAAAAGCTTTTGCTAAGGGAGGAACATTCAAAGATGGATGGGTTGAAACGAAAGTAAGAGACTTTGGGAATTACACTGTAAAAGTTGATAGCACAGCTCCAGTTGTAACACCTGTAAACATTAGTAAAAACAAAGTTATCACCACACAAAATAACATTCAATTTAAAATCAGCGATAACTTAAGTGGTATCAAATCCTACAAAATATACATTGACAAGAATTTTAAGCTGGCTAATTATATTCCTAAACGAGGGACACTTACACTTCACTTTAATGAATACAATAAATTATCAAAAGGAGCTCATAACCTCAGAATCATTGTGGTAGACGAAAGAGGCAATAAAACGGTAAAAGATTATCCTTTTAAAAAGCAATAACAGTCTTTATCCTTTTAGACTGGATTTTAAAATTTAAATAGTATATTTTTGTTCTGTTATGAATAGATTTATACTTTCTTTGCTGTGTTTGATTGCCATCAAACTTTCGGCTCAAAACGTGGGAATTAACCAACCCTCACCAACACATTCTTTACATATTTCTCCAATCAATAATGGAGACGATCCAATCCGAATAGATGGCTTACAATCTTATAGTATTGGCGACACTTCACTTTTAATCATTAATAACTCAACTGGAGTTGTAAAGTATATTACTTCAAGTGATTTTGTTAACTTAATTAGTAATAATTCTGGTCTCGGGACAGATGATCAACAATTGGATAGTTTAATTTTAAACAACTACATTCTTACAGCTTACCTTGAAGATGGGGGAAATGCTTCTGTTGATTTAACTGCTATACGTGATAGTGCGATAAACTACTTAATTAATAACTCTGACACCTTATTCTCTACATCTTTTACTGACAGTATCATTAGCACTTTATACAATAACGCTGATACTTTGCTTTATAACAGTAATTTCATTAACAACCTGAGAGATTCTATTGATACCGATGTGGATAGTATAAGACTGAATGGCACAATACTTCATGTTTATGAAAATGGAAATGACCTCACAGCTGATTTAAGCTCCTTATCTGACAATGATAATGATCCAACTAATGAACACAATACCAATGCATCTTTAAGTGGAAATATTTTGAGCATTACCGACGCAGGCGGAAGTATTACTGTTGATTTAACACCGCTTATCAATACAGCTGTGGCTAATGCTATTCCCGCTGGTTCAGTAACTGCTTTTGCAGGCTCATCTGCTCCAAGTGGATACTTAGTTTGTGATGGAAGTGCTGTAAATAGAAGTACCTATCCTGATCTCTTCTCTGCCATTGGGACAATGTATGGAGCAGGCGATGGTTCTACGACATTTAATTTACCCAACTATAGTGGTCAGTTTTTAAGAGGAGTCGATAATGGAGCCGGAATTGACCCAGATGCTGCCACAAGAACAGACAGAGGTGATGGGACAACAGGAGATGCTGTAGGGACTAAACAAGGGAATGAACTACTTGCTCATAACCACACTGTAAACCCTCCATCTACTAATACCAGTACTGATGGAGCACACACTCATACTGTTGACCCACCTGTTACCAACACCAGTACTGATGGAGCTCACTTTCATACTGTAAATCCCCCAGCAACGAACACTAATTCAACTGGAGCACACACCCACTCTATTGATCCTCCAGCAACAACTACTAGCACTAATGGGAATCATTCTCATTCAACTGTTACTCAACTCGGGAACAACACTAATGGAGGACCTGACAACTGGGGAGTGCAACATTCCGATCCTGGAGGAGGAAACTGGGGAACCTATACTGGCTCAACATCTGCAGCTGGTAATCATGCTCATACGGTTAACATACCTGTCTTTAATTCAGCGGCCTCTGGAAACCATTCTCATTCAGTTGATATCTCTCAATTTAACTCTGGAAATAGTGGCAATCACTCACACACAGTAAATATTGCTCAATTCAACTCAGGAAATAATGGAAACCACACCCACAGCGTAGATATTGCTCAATTTAATTCTGGAAATGTCGGAGGAGCAGAAACGAGACCTACAAATGTTTCTGTTCTGTGGTGTATTAAATTTTAAAACCAACAACTATGTACCAATTAAAACTTATAATACTAACCCTTTGTATAAGCACACTAGGGTATGCGCAAAATGTAGGAATCAACCAACCTTCTCCTACGCATTCATTGCATGTTTCACCAATCAACAATGGAGATAATCCTATTAGAATTGATGGTTTACAATCTTACAGTATTGGAGACACCTCTCTCTTAATTATCAATAATAACACAGGGGTTGTTAAATACATCTCTTCAACTGATTTTGTAAATTTAATCAGCAACGGTTCAGGTCTTGGAACAGATGACCAGCAACTAGATAGCTTAACTTTAAACAATTATATCCTCACAACTTATTTAGAAGATGGAGGTAACGCCTCTGTGGACCTAGTTGCTATTCGCGATAGCGCCATTAGCTACTTAATCAATAACTCAGATACGCTATTCTCCCCTTCTTTTACCGACAGTATTATTAGTACACTGTATCATAATGCTGACACCTTACTTTACAACAACAATTTTATTAGTAGCCTTAGAGATTCTATTGATACAGATGTTGATAGTATAGTCCTTAACGGAACAACATTGCATATTTATGAAAATGGCAATGACCTTACTGCTAACCTTAGCACTTTATCTGATAATGATAGTGACCCTACGAATGAATATAACAATAGCTTTTCTTTATCAGGGTCTGTTTTACAAATTTCTGATGGCGGAGGAACTATAACTGCCGACCTTGCTCCTTTAATTTATTCTGTTCAAACTCCCGTTGGAGCTATTTTTGCTTTTCCTACTGCTACTCCACCTTCGGGGTATTTAGTATGTAATGGACAAGCAGTAAGTAGAACAACCTACAACAATTTATTTTCTCTTATAGGAACAATGTACGGAGCAGGGGATGGTTCCACAACATTTAACCTACCGAACTATAATGGGCAATTCTTAAGAGGTTTTGATAATGGAGCTGGAATTGATCCTGATGCTGCCACAAGAACAGATAGAGGAGATGGGACAACAGGAGATGCTGTAGGGACTAAACAAGGGAATGAACTACTTACTCATAACCACACTGTAAACCCTCCATCTACTAATACCAGTTCTGCCGGAGCTCATACACACACAGTAAATCCACCGGCTACCAACACCAGTTCTGCTGGTGCGCACACACACAGCATTGACCCTCCTAATACCAATACTTCAACCAATGGTGGACACAACCACAGCGGACGAACAGGAGGAGTTTCTACATTTGATGCTGGAGCTTGGATACCATACGACGATAACTTATCAAGTAATACAGTAAATGAAACAAGCGTAGCGCCAACTACTTGTGGAAATCCTTGGAATGGACATGGGACTGTTGGAAATTTTCTTGGAACAATGGGATGCTCTAGGCTAAACCACACGCACACCATTGCTACTGACGGTAGCCATGCCCATAGTGTTAACATTCCTGCATTTACCTCTTCTTCTTCAGGAAATCATACACACAGTGTTGACATTCCTCAATTTAACTCAGGAAATAATGGTAATCATACACACAGTGTTGACATCGCTCAATTCAATTCAGGGAATGTCGGAGGTGCAGAAACGAGACCTACGAATGTTTCTGTTTTATGGTGTATCAAGTTTTAATAAAAAAAGCGCATTAAATAATGCGCTTTTTTTTATTGTAATTTCTGGTAGGTCTTCCACCAAAGATCAGGAATCTGTTGTTGGCTAGCATCAATATAGTCTTGGTAATTACAAGGAACTAAATGGTGCCTTTCAAACCGAACTCTCTCATGAGGTGGATAAGGAATTTCCATCCACCATCGATCAGATAAGTCACTTTTATAAAAAACCAGCTCATGCTCGGTATTTTCAATATGAATTCGATATTTAGTATAACTTTTCTTAGACCCAACTGGAAAATCTTTCTTACGATTGATAAAACCATCTAAAATACACCAAATCATCTGCCCCATTAATTGTGATGACATTGCATTTTCAACATCTAAAGTAGAGTTGTATTCATACAAACCAATACTAGTTAACTTATCACTCATTCCAGCATAACGCAAGATCTGACACATTTGCTCTGCATAAAACCCATTGGGAGTTGCTGCTTTATTAGCTTTAAAGTCAGAAGCCCTTATCGCTGAGACATCAACACTAATCATATCAGCATTTCTAACAATAGGTTCTGTTTTCGAGATGTCTGATTGTAATTCTCCTAAGCGATAGATATCAAAATACAAATCCTCCATTAACTTTTTGTCAATAGGAGACACAAAGTAAGTCTGATAGCCTAAAATACTTGCATTAAACAAATAATTAGGCTGGTGTAAAATAATTTTATTTAAAAAAGCTTTAGAAGAAAGCTCTTGATTAGCCTCCCCAATATCAAATTGATTATCGATGATGGCTAAATTTACTGTTTGCTCTAACTTCTCATAAGCTTTATAATTGGCATAAGTCAGTTCTTGACTTCCTCCAATTATAATAACAAACACATCTTTTTTTATTAATTGCTCTACTACTTCGCTTAAAGCAAAATAAGTATCTTCTTTGGATGCTCCAGCTTTTATATTTCCTAAATCAACAATAGGTAAATCTTCTCCTTGTATATACAATTGATACAGCTCTCTTCTTACCTCATCAGGTGACTGCGCGCATCCTTTATTATGCTCCCCTCCTCTATCTTCCTGAACTCCTACAATAGCAAGCTTAGCCTGCTCTATATCAGGAAAACTATCTTCGGTATTGAAATCGGTGTAATCCCCTATTGTTCCTTTTTTAAAATCATCAGGCGGAACTACACTTTCAAAGTAAATACTAATATCCATCTTTTATTTCTTGCGAAACTCGTATCGCTCTTTATGTAAGACGAACCAAAGGTTTCTTATTTTTTCTTTTTAGCTGTTGTCTTTCTTGTCTTTTTCTTTGGAGCATTCTCTTCAATAATTGCTTTCACTTGCTCTAAAGTTAATTTTGCTGCATCAGTCGTTTTAGGCATTTCTATTTTAGTCTTGCCTTTTATTATATTAAATCGACCCCATCTTGCTTTCTCAACTCTTATTCCTTCTGACTCCCAATTATGAATAACCTTCTCTATCTCTTTCTTTTTCTTCGTTTCAATTAATTCAACAATATCATCATGAGATAGGTTATCAAAATCATACTTCTTATTGACATTGATAAACATTCCATTCCATTTAATAAATGGACCGAAACGGCCTTTTCCTTTTTGAACTGGCAACCCTTCATATTCATCAACTGGAGCATCTGCTTTTTGCTTTGCTACAATGAGCTCAACTGCTCGATTGAAGTCTACATCTAATGGGTTTTCCCCTTTTGGCAATGATACATAAGCTTTTCCATATTTAACATAAGGTCCAAATCTACCATTAGAGACTATTACTCCCTCGCCCTCATATTTACCTAAATCCTTTGGCAATAAAAATAAATCTAATGCTTCCGCTAATGTTATACTTGATAAAGATTGGTTGGCTTGTAAACTCGCATACTGTTTCTCTTCATCATCCTGACTTCCTATTTGAGCCATAGGACCAAATTTCCCTATTCTAACACTAACCTGTTTTCCTGATTCTGGATGCGTTCCTAAAATACGTTCTCCACTAGCTCTATCAGAATGCTCTAAAGTGTGTTCTATATTTTTATGAAATGGGGAATAAAACTTCTCCAACATTTGAGTCCACTCCATTAAACCTTGAGCGATATCATCAAATTCTTTTTCGACATTAGCTGTAAAGTTATAATCCAATACTTTACCAAAATGCTCGATTAAGAAATCATTCACCACAAAACCAATATCAGTTGGCATCAGCTTATTTCTATCGGCTCCATAGACCTCTTTTTTGACCTTTCTGTCAACAGTCCCACTTTCCAATACAAATTGAGTATAATTTCTTTCTTTCCCCTCTTTTTCTTTTCTTTCTACATATCCTCTTTTTTGTATTGTACTAATAGTTGGAGCATAAGTAGACGGTCTTCCAATACCTAATTCTTCTAATTTTTTAACTAAAGATGCTTCCGTATATCTAGCTGGAGGCCTAGTAAACCTTTCTGTTGCAGTGATAATTTTGGAAGTTAAAGCTTCTCCAATTTTTACAGCAGGTAACATTCCTTTTTGTTCATCATCATTTTCATCATCTGTTCCCTCCAAATAAACTTTTAAGAACCCATCAAATTTAATGACCTCACCATTAGCGACAAACTGCTCAGAAGCTCCACTAACATCTATCGTAATTTTAGTCTTTTCTAATTCAGCCTCAGCCATTTGAGAAGCAATGGTTCTCTTCCAGATTAACTGATACAATCTTTGCTGTTGTGCATCAGCACCTGCACTATGCACTGCAAAATTAGTTGGTCGAATGGCCTCGTGCGCTTCTTGTGCACCAGCCTTGTTTGTTTTAAATTTTCTTGTTTTAGAATAAGCTTTTCCGTAAGCAGAAACTACCTCTTCTGCAGCGTTTTTAACAGCAAAATCAGATAAATTCAAAGAATCTGTTCTCATGTACGTTATTAACCCTGCTTCATATAAACGTTGTGCAAGATTCATAGTTCTTGCCACATTATACCCCAACTTTCTACTTGCCTCTTGTTGTAAAGTAGATGTTGTAAAAGGAGGTGCTGGTTTTCTGACAGCAGGCTTCTTTTCTAAATTATTGATCGTAAAAGTAGCATCAGCACATTTATGAATAAATGCTTCAGCTTCTTTTTCTGTTTTGAAATTTTTTGATATTTCAGCTTTAAAAACCTTTCCATTAACGACAAAGTCTCCTACAACTTTGTACGAACTGGTGGAATCAAAGCTTTCTATTTCGCGTTCCCTTTCAGCAATAATTCTTACAGTTACAGACTGAACTCTTCCAGCTGACAATGATGGTCTTACTTTTTTCCACAATACAGGAGATAATTCAAAACCTACGATACGGTCAAGAATTCTTCTTGCCTGTTGTGCATTTACCAAATCAATATCAATCGTTCTTGGAGTAGCAATTGCTTTTTGAACTGCCTGTTTAGTAATTTCATTAAAAGTAATACGTTTTACTTTCTCTTCTTTTAACTTTAACGTTTCCTGTAAATGCCAAGAAATCGCTTCCCCCTCACGGTCCTCATCCGTTGCTAACCAAACAATCTCAGCAGCTTTCGACAATTTCCTTAACTCTGCTACCACTTTCTTTTTATCATCAGAAACTTCATAATTTGGAGCAAAATTATTTTCAATATCTATCGCTTCTCCTTTCTTAGCCAAATCTCTTACATGACCAAAACTAGATTTAACAATAAAATCTTTTCCTAAATAGCCTTCAATAGTCTTGGCTTTAGCAGGAGACTCAACAATTACTAAGTTTTGCGCCATATTAATTTTTCTTTTTCTGATGTAGTTAAAGCAATTTCAATCTGCAAAGGAATAAAAATAAATCGCATTGTTCAAATCTTAATTTAAAAAATGTAATTTCAAGTACAATAAAACGTTACGATATCAAGACATTGAAATACTTCACGTCATTTTGTCAGTATTTGAATAATAACTACCTTTGGATTTTAAATTTGATAGGAGATAAATGAGTAAAGAGATAGATGAATCACTTCAGGGCACAGCTACTGTATTGTCTAGTATAGATAATGAAAATGCTAAAAAGTTATACTTGGAAAGTTATGGGTGTGCCATGAACTTCTCTGACAGTGAAGTAGTAGCATCGATACTAAAAAAAGAAGGATATACCACAACTCGAGACTTTGAAGAAGCAGATGTTGTTTTTGTAAACACTTGTTCAATTAGAGATAAGGCTGAACAAACTGTAAGACAACGCTTACACATTTTTAAGAAACGTAAACGACAAAAACCAGGTTTGGTTATCGGCGTTTTAGGTTGTATGGCAGAACGATTAAAAGACAGTTTATTAGAAGAGGAAAAATTAGTCGACTTAGTTGTTGGACCAGATGCATATCGTGATTTACCTAATCTATTAGAAAATGTTCAAGGAGGGCAAAGGGCTGTTAATGTTCTTTTGTCTCGAGAAGAAACCTATGCTGACATCAGTCCTATTCGTCTTTCTGAAAATGGGGTGACTGCATTTATTTCGATTACAAGAGGATGTGATAATATGTGCTCTTTCTGTGTAGTGCCTTTTACTAGAGGTAGAGAAAGAAGTCGAAATCCATTATCAATTGTAGCCGAAGCTAGAGAATTAGTTGAAAATGGTTATAAAGAAGTGACCTTATTGGGTCAAAATGTAGATAGCTACAGATGGAATATTAATAAAAAAGGGGAAATTGAAAATCCAGCTATTCCTACCACTTCTTTTGCTGAGCTATTAGAAATGGTGGCTAAAGTATCCCCAGAATTACGTGTTCGTTTTTCGACTTCCCACCCTAAAGACATGACTGATGAAGTTTTGTACACAATGGCTAAGTACAAGAACATCTGTAATTACATCCATTTACCTATTCAGTCGGGAAGTAATGAGATGTTGAAAAAGATGAATAGGAACCATACTGTAGAATGGTATTTAGAACGTATTCAACGAATTTTTGAGATCATTCCTGATTGTGGAATATCCACTGATATCATTACTGGATTCTGTGATGAGACAGAAGAGAATCACCAGGATACTATAAAATTATTTGAGCAAGTTAAGTTTAATTTGGCTTATATGTATTTCTATTCTGAGCGTCCTAAAACGTTGGCAGAACGAAAGTTTGAAGACAATGTTCCAATAGAAATCAAAAAACGACGTTTAAATGAAGTCGTGGCTATTCATAGAAACAATGCTTTAGAGCAAAACAAAAAACAAATTGGAAAAACCTTTGAAGTATTGATTGAAGGAGCGCCTAAAAAGAATAAAGAACAATTTAGTGGAAGAACTTCGGAAAACTTCTATGTTGTATTTCCAAAAGCAGGGCTTAAAAAAGGAGAATATATCAATGTTAAAATAACTGATTGCTCTTCAGCTACACTAATTGGTGAAGTAGTCAACTAAAACGCAACAACTATGAACAGTACAATACAACAAGTTAAACAACGTTTTGGAATCATTGGTAACTCTCCTGGATTAAATAGGGCGTTAGATGTAGCTCTACAAGTTGCCCCAACAGACATCTCTGTTTTAATTACTGGAGAAAGTGGTGTTGGTAAAGAAATTATTCCTCAAATTATTCATCATTATAGTGCTAGAAAACATAACGAATATATTGCTGTAAACTGTGGTGCTATACCTGAGGGGACTATAGATTCAGAGCTATTTGGACATGAAAAAGGTGCTTTTACTGGTGCTCAAGGTAGTAGAAAAGGTTATTTTGAAGTAGCTAATGGAGGGACTATTTTCTTGGATGAAACAGGTGAGCTTCCACTTCAAACGCAAGTCCGCTTATTAAGAGTTTTAGAAACAGGTGAATTTATCAAAGTAGGTTCCTCTAAAGTCATCAAGACGGATGTTAGAATTATTGCTGCGACCAATGAGAATTTGGGTTTAGCGATACAGAACAATAAGTTTAGAGAAGATTTATTCTACCGTTTAAGTACTGTTCCTATAACCCTTCCTCCACTTAGAGAGCGACGTGAGGATATCCACTTGTTGTTTAGAAAATTTGCCTCTACTTTTGCTGATAAATACAGGATGCCTACTATACGTTTAACAGATGAAGCTATTCCAGTATTAAACGGTTATAGATGGCCAGGAAACATTAGACAACTAAGAAATTTAACGGAGCAAATTTCTGTCATTGAAAAAGAGCGACTAATTACTCCTGAAATTTTACTTAAATACCTTCCTAAAGAGCATGAGCAGAACCTTCCTAGCGTTATGGGGAATCAATTTGGAACGAGCGGAACCGGGAAGCAACAAATGGATCAAGATTTAATTTTAAAAATTATTGTTGATCTTAAGAAAGAATTGGCTGAGACCAAAAAAGCTGTTGCTCAACTTCTAAAGGGGAATGCGAACTTTGAATCGATTAGTGATGATACACATCTTACTTCTTATCCTAATGACATCATTCCTACCAACCCAGCAATTACTTACCCTGTAGCTATTGATCACACGCCTAGTTATGATAACGACTATCACGAACCTATTCAGGAGCACATTGAAGTAGAAGAATCGCTATCGTTAGAGGCTAGAGAAAAAGAACTAATCATTAAAGCCCTTGCTAAACACAAAGGGAAACGAAAACATGCGGCCAAAGAATTAGGAATATCAGAACGAACGCTTTACAGAAAGATAAAAGAATACGAAATCACTAAATGAAACGAATTGTAAAAATAAGTTTATTGGTTGTTATAGCATTGAACGCCTGTGCTCTCCCTCAATTTTCCTTCAAAGCTGGAGGAAAGGGCGGAGAAGAAATTCCTGGAAAAACAATTCAAGTTGATTATTTTGAAAATCGTTCTGCCTTAGCAAGTGCCAATACCAGTAATGTTTTAACAGAAAATCTAAAAGATTTAATGCAATCACAAACCAAGCTTTCCTTGGTCTCTAACAATGCTGATTGGAAAATATTTGGAGAAATTACAGATTATAAAGTAAACCCGATTAGTATTCAAGCCAATTCAGAAGCTGCTGCACAAAACCGTTTTACGATGACAGTAGTGGCCAATTGTATTTACGTTACTCCAGAAAATAAAGATAGTGTGGTCATTGATAATGAAAGAATCACATTTTACACAGATTTTAGTAGTTCATTAGATTTCTCTTCTCAAGAGGAAAGCTTGCAAGAGGAAGTCATTGAACAAATCACTCAAGCAATATACGATAAAGCTTTTGGAGGCAGCTGGTAAACCAATGATATTTAATATTGAAAATATAACCCATTACTTGAAAGACGAGCAAGCTTTAAAACAAGCTGACGCTGAAGCTTTAAAACAATTTGTCCAACAATATCCATACAGTGGACTATTGCAGTTGGTTTATTGTAAATACTTACACCTACACAATGACGTTAGATTGGAAGCTCAATTAGAACAGTGTGCTTTGGTCGTAAATGATAGAAAAAGGGTTTATGAACTATTATTTCAACCTACTCTACAAGAACAAATTACCGAACATGATGAGCTCTTAAATACTAGCCCAGAAGAAAAGGAAATAGAATCAAAGGTTAACGAAACTTCTTCTTTAGAGGATACTACAACTGTTTCTGCTACAGAAAAAACAACACTTCCAACTCCAGAAATAGCTAATGAGGAGCAAGAGCCCGAAGAAAAAGAAAAAGAAAAAGAAAAAGAAAAAGAGAGAGAACAGGCTAAAACATTAGATGAACTAGAAAAGAATATACTTACTGAAGCAGTCAATGCCAGTATACAAGTAGATATTTCTGAATATCAATTTGATGACGAAACTCCTCAAAAGGAGAAACCTGTTCAATTAGAAGAAGAAAAATTAGAAACAGAACGTTCCTTTGTTAATTGGTTTGATAAGCCTTCTACTCCTCCCCAAAAAACGAAGACCACAAAGACCATCATTGATGACTTTTTAAACGCCAACAATACTGAAAAAAATAAAAAAGAGGTCTTCTCACCATCCAATATGGCGAAGATGAGTTTAGTTGCCAATAATCAGTTTGTTACAGAAACATTAGCTACAATTTATGCTAAACAGGGACAAATTGATAAAGCAATTGAAATTTATCAGCAATTGAGCTTGAAAAATCCAGAAAAAAAGACTTTCTTTGCAAGCCGAATAAGATTTTTAAAAGAGAAACAACAACATAATAAATAAGATATGGATATTTTAATCGCAGTAGTTTTAATATTAGCAAGTGTATTATTAATTGTAGTGGTTATGGTTCAAAACTCAAAAGGAGGAGGATTAGACCAAAGTTTTGGAGTAACAAACCAATTAGGAGGAGCTGCTCAATCTACTGAAACTATAGAAAAAGTAACATGGTACCTAGCTGGTGGTATTGCTGCTTTATGCTTAGTTTCTGTGATGTTTGTAAACAGTGGTTCTACTTCAAGTGGAAGTGTTAAGACAGGGATTGAAAGTGGTGGACCTAATACAACAGTAACTACGCCAAATGTAACACCTCAACCAACTGGTACAACTAGTAACTAAATATTAAATTAATATTATATTTTGACAAGCCAATTTAAATGATTTTAAATTGGCTTTGTTTTTTATTAAATTCGTCCAATAGATTACCTCAACAGACTTGAAAATAACATTATTAAGCAATATATTTGCCTCAAAATTAGTTAACTGTTAGGTGAAAACTGTTTTAACATCGCTCTATCTTCTCATTATTGCAGGAACTTTGCATGCCCAAGGATTCTACAGTAGTAATGCTTGGAGGACCAAAAGAGTAGAATTAGTAGGAGGCGCTGGAGCCTCTAACTTTCTTGGAGATTTAGGAGGGCGAGATCGAGTAGGGTCTAATTTTGTTTGGGATTTAGAGTGGGTAAAAACGCGTTATGCTGCTCACATAACCTACCAATATTACTTAGCTGAAAAAATTGCCATCAGACCTAGTTTCTATTTTGCTAGAGTTTCGGGAGATGATGCACTAACGCAAGAACGTTATCGTAATCATAGAAACCTAAATTTTGTTTCTAACCTATATGAGTTAAGTGTTACTGGAGAATACCAATTTCTAAAAGAGAAAATAGGAAACATCTATGGTGTAAAAACATCTACCGGAAAGAAGTTAGGTTTAAAAAGTAGTTCTATAGGAATTTATGGGGTTGCTGGAGTCGGAATTGTTTTTTACAATCCTAAAGGGCGTGGACCAAATGGAGCAAATGTTGCGTTAAGAAAACTAGGAACTGAGGGACAAGGACTTCCTGGTGGGCCAAAAAAATACAAACCTGCAACTGTTGTCGTCCCTATGGGGGTTGGATTTAGAAAGTCTATAGGAAAAGATATGGGGCTCAAGTTAGAGCTTACCCATCGTTTTACCTTTTCTGATTATATAGATGATGTAAGCACTAATTATTACGATAATGCAGACATAAGAGCATCAAAAGGAGATGTCGCGGCTTACCTTGCTGATCCTTCCAATAAAAATGACGGATTAAACAATACTCACCATGGACTGCAAAGAGGCGATCCCTCAGATAAAGACAGCTATATGTTTTTAACAATTTCTTTTTACAAGAGAATCAAAACCAAAATTAAATAACCTTTTTATTGTTGCATTGTGACAATTATCACCAATTGTTGCCCTATTCTTTTCTCATATTTGTCGTATACAAACGTTAATCAAATACATTATGAAAAAGAACATGGGAAAAACGGATAAGATCATTCGCTTAGTATTAGCTTTAATAATGGCTGGACTATATTTTGGAAATATTGTTTCTGGAACTTTCGGACTAATACTCGTTGTACTCACCATTATTTTTGTAGCTACTTCTTTTATTAGTTTTTGTCCTTTATATTCAATATTTGGGATTAATACCTGCACATTAAAAGAGCACAAATAGCCAAAATAAAAGCCCATTCTAATAAAAATAGAATGGGCTTTTCTTATGTTTAAGTAACTATTTTTAGAATACCATAATCTTAGCAGATACAGGCGTACCATCTGCAATAATATTCACCAAATACATTCCTGGTGTTAAATCAAGTAAATATTCAGAGATTGAAGAAACATCGTTAAATTGTTTATTTACGACTTCTTTTCCAGATAAAGCAACAATGCTAAAATCAAGTGCTTTATAGGTTTGTTCAAAATACACATTTAGCAATTTATTTGGTGCATCAAAAACAAGCTCGGCAATAACCTCTTCATGTTGTTGTACACTAACTGGTCCGCCTACAGTAACTTCCATTAAAACTGGTAAGTGATCGCTCATATAAAACAACGAACGTGCGACATCTTGAGGTACAGCATAATTATATCCATCGTTAATAGAACCATTATAATGTTCTCCATCTTGACCTACAGCTTCATAAGAATTGGTAACATATTTAGCTCCTTGAGAACCGTTTAAAATATCATTGGAAACAAAAATAATATCAAAACGATCATCCATTCCACCTGTAGATCCTCCTGCATAAGGATTATTAACAGATGAAGCTCTTGTACTTTGAGTATGCACATCTCTATAATTGTAATTATTGTTCCAAGCTCCTGCTTGACCAATTGGGTCAAATAAATTTAGTGTCCCCCCTGTTGTCAACTCAGTATAAGCAGATTCTGAACTGGTGTACATATTAAAATCACCGCCTACAATTACATTTCTTGTACGACTATTATTAGTTAAGTAATTTTTTAACGCCTGTGCTGCCGATTGTCTTTGTTGCGCTTCAGTTGGAGATGAAGTTCCGTTATTACCTGCCTTTAAATGGCAAGCATATAAATACATAAATGTAGTATCATTAGTTTGTGCTAAATTAGGGTCTTTATAATACACTTTATATTCACTTAAGGCCCTAGGACTTGCATTAATATTAGTTTGTTCAACAAAACCTATCTTATTTGAATTATAATACAAGTGATTATCGGTATCTGTTCCATTAGCGTCTTGAAACACTGCTTGCGCATAATGATTGACCCCATCCACATTGAGTGCCTGACTCATGATTAGATTTGCTCCATAGGTGCTTCTCAACTCATTAACAATAAAGATATCTGGTTGTACATATTGAATAATGTTCTTCAACGTATCAGCTCGAGCCGGTACATCTGGAAATTTCAACAAATTGTAATACATTATTTTTAAGTTCTCTTGAGAGAATAAAAATGTACTCAATAAAAGGGCGGTCAATACCAAAGTAAATCTTCTAATCATAACGGGGCAAATATAATTAGAATTTATGAAAAGGGCTGTTTTTCTTCTTGCTAAGACGTTATTCAGCTGCTATCTTTATGGCTTTCAACCTTTTGACATACATAGGATCAGTAGCAAACCCCACTTTTTTTAAGAAAGCATAGTAATCTCCACCTTTGTAGTGCCTATCTTGCCAACGTTTGTAATAACGTACACATTCTTGCCAGTTATCGTACGACAAGTATTTCTTTTTATAATAAAAACCAAAAATATTATTCTTATTGAGCGAACAATGTGTACACTTAAACCACCCTGTTTCTTGGATCGCCTGCCTTAATACAATATCAGCATGTTGCACCCCTTCTTCGATTAATAACTCTCTTAAATTTTCGACAGTCAATAATGCATCATCTTCTGATGGTGGATTACTAAATGTAAAACTACTCAAGACAATAAACAAAGCTGTAACTCCTACGATTTTCTTCGTAAAGCGCTTCAATTTCTTTTTAGCTAATCTATACGCGATTGCATTGTTAGAAATACGTTGTTTTTTTGATTGTGTTAATTTCATTTTTCAAAAATTGCGGGTGCAAATGTATTCCATTTTTTTGAATCACAAAATTTATTTAACAATTTTAGTTAAAAGACTGAAAATGAATCATTTCTCATTTTATTCAACACCATTACTTGTTGTTGAAGCTGCTGATATCCTTTTTCATCATCTTTGGCGAAAAGGTATTTCTCTATGGCTTTAAGTTCATCAACAACTAATTCTTGCGCTTTGTTTTTTCTTAACCAAGCAACATGTTCTTTCAATAGCTGCTTTGCTTTTTGCTTAATTTCCTTTGGTAACACCTGAATATTATAATAGTTAGGACGTTCCAATAAATTGAGATAAATAGCATCTACAGATTGAATCAATTGATGTTCAAAAAAGTAACGATGTAAATCGAATAGCTGCAAAATATTTAGCGCACTTACAGTTGGAGCAATCTCAATCATTACATGTGGACATTCAGCTTTAATTTTTCGGATATTTTGAAGTAACTTTTCCCATTTCAAACCTTTACGAATCACCTCTACTCTTTCCGATAGGGCATCAATACTAATTGAAAGATGGACATTCTTTAACTGTTTCCAATACGCTAAAACCTCTTTATTTTTTAATTGAAGTTGAGAAAGGTTAGTATTGTAACGAATCCGAGTGTTAAAGGACTGCTTTTGAATTAATAAATCTAAAAAATCATAATGTTCTTCCATCAACAAAGGTTCTCCCCCTGCAAAATAGACTTCTTCTAATTCATCACTATAGCTTACAATATCTTCTATTAACTTGGTATTGTCTGTTGTTGCTTTAATGATTGCTTTATCTCCAAAATTATTTTTTAACACCTTGGCTTCTTCAAACCAACTCGAACTCGCTCCATGCCAACAGGTTCTGCATTTTAAATTGCACACATTACTATAACGAATATCAAGATAAACCGGTTTAGTTGGGTGAACATTTTCCAATGCAATAGGAATATAATCACTAAATTTTTCCAAGGTTTCTGTTCGTATACTTGCCTTACCTGCTGCTTCTTTATGATAACAAATTGAACAACGTTTATCTTTTTCTCCATCTAAGAGTTGGCTTCTAAAACGATTAATTTTATCGCCATTCCAAACCGTCTCTACAGACTGATTCCGAACACTACCGTAGGTAATTGAAGTATTACAACACGCATTGGCCTTACCATTGGTTCCAATGTACAAATGCACCCAAGGCATCAAACAAAAACTATCTTTTAATTCTTTTGGTAATGACATTTATTGCTGTTCTAGTTGTTGAATCACGAAAATAATTAAATAAATAGGGTTTAGAGCTCTCTTTTTTAGAATGTGTAATCTAATCTTAGATATTTCCATTTTTAAACTTAATGTTGATAACAATCACCTTACTTTAACACCAAATCTTCGATATCTAACTTTATTAACTCCCATACTTTTTCCTTATAACAGATTGGTAAAAAATCACCCTCAGCTTTTGAAAAATCTATCATTTTTTCCAGTAATTCATGTTTTGAGGATCCATACGGATATCTTTTAATATAAAACCCAATCATTTCATCTAATGTATAGATATCCAAGAGTTCATGGATATCCCAAAAATCTTTTTTACGCCCTCCATTTGCAATGACTTCAAATTTCATCGCAGCAACTTCCTCAATACTTGAGAACCTTATCCCACTTTCAATTATACAAGGAAAGACAAAAGTATCTGTATAAAACAGATCTAATTTTACTAATTCATGCTCATTATTACCTACAAAATAAGATTTTCCAATCCCTACCATTCCAACAGAAGGTTTCTCAACATAAGAAAAAGCTTCAGTCAATCTAGTTTCAAGTAAAGAAAAATCAATACTCCCATAGTCTGCATCTGTAAACAGATCAATATCAACTGATTTCCGATGTCCCAATTGAAGGCTTAATGAAGTACCTCCTACAATCCTAAAACTATCCAACTCTTTCATTGACATTAACTGTTGAAGAACATCCCAGAGTAAGTTTGAAACGGTATTAAGGTATAGTTTCATTATCTTAATTCATATACGCTAACGTTTCTCTCAAAAGAAGGCAGATAACTTCCATCAATTAACCTGACCTCCTCTACAACCACCTCTTTTCCATAAAAAGCTATTATCTCATTAATTTCGATATCATTTCCTCTTTCTAAAATTCGTTGAATAATGGCTTTTCTATTTTTTACCCAATCCAATTTCCTCATATCTGTATCCCAAAAAACTACACTTCTTATTTTAGTAAGATCTGGACCTGCTACTATTTCTGCCTCTGCTTTTACTTTCACATCGTAACTTGCCTGCAGTAACATAAAGTAATCCATTTCTGTATTAAAAACTTTAGACAGTTTAATGGAAAGACTAGGATTAATCCCTCTTCTTTGGTTGACTATAGCGCTGATAGTCTGCTTGTGCTCTCCTATTTCTTGGGCCAACTCAGAACTTTTTAAGTTCTGTTTGCTCAATTCCCTTTTTAACAACATCCCTGGATGTATCCCCTTTATCTTATTTAAGTTCGGTAACATGCTTGAATCGTATTTAACAGGAAGATACAAAACATTTTGATAGTAAACAAAATTGTTTACTATCAAATAGAGTAATTACATTATTTTTAACAGAAAGGCTTCATTTTATATCTTTTTAATACACCAAGCAATAAACAAACTCCCGAAATTCATGTCCAAAGATGGAGTTGAATTACTCTCTATCATCTAAATAACTAGCAGGTCCATGATAAAGTATACCGTTTACAGATTCGGTCTCTCTTTTAAATTGTTCCAGATTGATTGCTCCATCAAAAGTACCTGAATAAATGACTTGCTTTCCTATTTTAAATTTTAATCGAATTTTTGTTTTATAAGAACCCTCATATTTTTTTATTGGTACCATCACACATTTTCCAGCGGGTAACTTTAATGGACTAAAATAACTATTTCCACAACCGCTATATACCCAATATTCTATTGGTTGCCAATCTCCATTCTTATCAATCGCTTCCTGAATCATGATCAAACTTCCATCTTGTCTATCTGCATTAAAAATAGAATCTGTTGTGTTGACCAAGTAAGCTGTAAAATACCCCTTGGGAGCATCTCCTAACCATACAAAGCTCATGGTCTTTAAATCTTTAGGTTTTTGTTGTGTATTAAATTGAAAATAAAGTGCATTGGGCTTCACATCAATTAGAGTTGAATCGATAGTTAGGGGATCACTACTCTCATAAAATGCTCTTTGATTACCTTTTGAACGCTCCTTTTGTCCATACCCCACACCTATACTAACAACAACAATTAATAGCAAAATAATATTTTTCATACACTTCTATTTTATAAACCTAAGTACTTTCCAAAACTCAATAAAACTTAAACCTTATTTTAGGGTGTTTTATTGTGTTTTACAAGAGATATAATAGCTATTTCTCTATAGCAGTTTCAGGAGGGACAATTACTGAGCTTACATAAAACGCAGCGAGTGAATGAGGCATTTTAAAAATACGCATCAAATCTGCAACACCTTCTGCATCATTATAAATCCAAGTGCCATCATGGTCTCCTAATCCTAATTCTTCAACATCAATGGTGATAGGTATTAATTCTCCATCATCATTGTATTGGCACTCAAACAAAGCATCTCCTTCCCTAATTGATGAATCATAATAGTATTTAGTCGTTCCATTCCAATAAGGGACTTCATTTTCTATATCATCTGTAAAGCTGGAAACGATAACTTGATTCTCTTTATCAAAGACGGTATTAAATATCGTACTTAAAACCTTAGTACTTTCATAACAATACACCTTCTCATACCTCAACTCTCCTATAGTTTGTCGTGTACCTATAGAAATCTGTACACCTTTTAGACTGGGATTATTCAATATTTCAGAATGTTTTTGATCTCTTTCCATAAAAACCTCAAACTCAACCAACGCTCCATTTTTATACACCTCTTTCTTTTGATACGCTCCTTTGACCTCAGCTGGTTCTGCATAATAGTCGTCTGTAGGTAAGTCTACCTCTTTTATGACTTCATTCTTTTGGTTTTTGTAGATTATTTTTTTCATTGAGACTATTTTGAAGGAAAAAAAGCAATGAAGTTTACACTTCCAACTTATAAAGATACTCTTCTACCTCTTTTCCTCTTCCATTAGCAAAATCGGTATTTGTTCCTATTTTAAGAAAACCATTTCTTTCTAACACTTTTTGAGAACCATAGTTATCATATACAACTCTCCCCAAAAGTGGTCGATGCATTTCAATCTCAAGAAATAACCTTACTGCTTCCGAAACAATACCTTTTCCCCAATATTTTTTAGCTAAAGCATAAGTAATATCTGAGTCACCTCCCATTACAAACTTTACAACACAACCTACAACAATTTCATCTACTAGAATCGTTTGCATATTTACAGAATCTACAGACAATAACCGTGTCCATTTCTCTAGATAGCCCTCCTTATCATACGGATCTTTTGCTGTAAAAGCAGCCATAATAATAGCATCTTTATCTGCTTGGTTTTGGGAAAAAACTTCTAAATCTGATGTTATAGATTTTTTTAGTGTTATGTTCATGAATACAAGTTTATTACTGGCAAAGAAACTATTTTATTCTGGTATAGTCTCATCTTTTTTCTATGTCCTATCTCTGCAATACTATTTACAAAATATTCGTACCACTTTTTATTTTCATCTACATTCTAGTCCATAGAATCTATTGCCTCTTTTACAAATGTTTTTATTTCCAAAATTCCCACCATTTTTTATTCATAGACATTTCCCATTTACTATATTGTTTATCTATGATTAGCTTGAGCTTTTCATAATTATCCCAACTATTATTCACTTGAAAAACTGAATCGAAATTTGATGCTAATAAATTCGTATAATCATTAAAATAACCTCCAGATTCATAATAATACTTTGTAAAATCAAGCCCCTTTCTATTTAATTCTTGCTCCCAAAATTTACCATCACAGTAATCGAATAAAAACGCTCTTCCAGTAATCGATCTACTTCTCACATTCTCTACCCCTTCTTTTGATTCTTCTTTGTGAAAATCACTAATCAAATCATTATTTATAATCCATGCAAGGTACATTCCTATATGCGTACCACTATTTTCCTCTGGCAGGTTTTCTGGATAATCTTCATTTAAGTGCCAATCTACTCTGTCTATTGATGCCATTTTATTTTGTAAATAACGAAATTATATAAGATTAGTGATATACTTTAAAGATTCATTTTTATCATTTATACACCAAACAATGTAGATAAAACTACTTTATTCCATCTTAGTTTTTTTCAAAACAAAGATACCTAATAATGTAACTCAAAACCTCTTTTTTTTCTACAGCACTTTTTTTATTTCCTATTCCTTAACCGTCATCTTCTCGATACATTTTTGTTTTTTCCAAAAACAAAAACACTCGAAGTGACTAAAACAATGAGATAATTAGATAATGAGGTAATAAGATAATAACACCATCTCTCTTCTTTCTTCTATCTTCTTTACTCTATTCTCTTAACTCTATTTTCCTCCTAAAACATTTTGTCGTTAATTTTTAAACCATGATTTTTGCAAACTATATGCAAAATCGACCAACATATTTTCCTGCACTCTTGTTTGCGTTTACATTTTTATTTTGTGGTTTTTCTGTAAAAGGAAATCAATCCTTAATAGATTCTCTAAAAACAGAACTAAATAAGAGCTTACCTGATACTGTTAAAATTGAAATGCATTATCATTTAGCTGGGTTATCGATTTATAAAGACATCCAAGTCGCAGAGCGACATGTTGATACGGCTATACAGCTGTCTTTAGACCGCAACTTTATAGATGGTATTGGAGAGGGATATGGTTGGAAAGCATTTACCAACCACCAAAAAGGGAACTTTAGTGCCGCAATCGATTGGAATTTAAAATGTTTAAAGATTATTCAAGAACAGGGATATGAAAGTGAATACCCTAGAATACTTAACAATTTAGCAACTTTACATTTGGAATTACACAATTACTCCCAAGCCAAAGACTATTATGAACAGTGCATTACCATTAACGAAAAGAATGAACAGTTTAAAAGCTTAGGCTCTAACTACAATAACCTCGCTTTGATCTATCGGAACTTAAAAGACTGGAAACAAGCAGAACATTTTTATAAAAAATCAGAAGATATCCGCTTATCTATTCACGATTCTATTGGTTTAGCTTCTACCTATAGTAACTTAGGAACACTGTATGAAGACCAAGAGCGTTTAAATACTGCGTTGACCTACTATCAAAAAAGTTTATCACTCAGGTTACAAAAGTCAGATCGAAAAGGTATAGCGACTTCACAATATAAAATTGCTCATATTTTTTTACAACAAAACCAACTAACAGCAGCGAATCAATATGCTGACCAATCTTTAGCATTAGCCACACAATGGAAGTTTAAAGCCATAGAAAAGGAAGCTACAAAAGTTTTATACCTTGTTTATAAAGCTAAAAACAATTCTAATCAAGCACTTTACTATTTAGAACAATACAAACAATTAGATGATTCCTTAAACAGTATCCAAAACAAAAAGAAAATCATTGAAAGTGAATTCAAATTTGAATACAATAAAAAACATGTGATAGACAGTATCCAAAATGAAAAAATTCTGTTACAAAACGAGATTTTAGAAAAAGACAATAAAATTAAATCAAAAACACTGGCACTTCAAAAACTTTGGATTGGAGTTATTATTTTAGCTTTATTGACTTCGATTGTTTTCTTAACTTTAATTCGTAATAAAGCGAAAACCAATGAAGAATTATTAAGAGCTGAAATTAAAAATCGTTTAAACGATATTGTTGTCCTTCAAGAAGAATTAGAAGAACATAAAAAACAACCTAAAATTGCCTCTCAAACAATTAATTTTGCTTTACAAGATAAATTATCTCAACGCGAACAAGAAGTTTTAGACTTACTTATTTTAGGGCTTCCTAATAAAGCAATTGCCGACAAATTATTCCTATCTGTCAACACCATTAAGTCGCATATTAACAATTTATATGTAAAATTGGATGTCAACAACCGAACGCAAGCTGCTGTTAAAGGAAGTTTACTACAATCCCAGAAAAACAACTAAATCTAACCTTTTTTTTAACTAATTTCACCCATTTGGATGAGTTAAAATTCATTGTCATCCGTTAGTTTTGGCCATCATTTTTCAATAGAAATGATAAAACCAACTAACATCAAAACAATGTATACAACCACAAAAAAATCAACCGTATTATTATTGCTAACTTTTGCCCTATCTGCTGTTTTTGGGCAAGTTAATTTTGGAAAACTAAAAGACAAAATAAAAGTCCCTACAACAACCAATTCTAGTAACTCTTCTTCAAAATCAAACGCAGGTTCTAATTCCAATACCTCTACCAATTTTGCCAATAAAGGAAGAGCATGGTATGTAAGCAAAACAAATGGTTCAGGACAATTAGGTACCAAAGAAAGACCGGCTAAAGATCTGGGAAACATCATTCATCATTTAAAACCTAATGACATCATCTATATTGCTGGTGGTATCTACAAGAGTAAAGGATCTAGAGGTTCGGATGAAATTAATGTTCCAGTAAAGATCTACGGAGGTTACGACGAAACATTTACCAAAAGAGATCCATGGGGGGCTACTCAAACTATTTTCACAGGAACCAATGAGTATATGAAACTCACTCAACCTCGTTTATACATTCGTACAGACCAACAAAGAGAAAGTAACGGACAAAAATCAACAGGTTCATCTATTATTGTCGACGGAATTGTGTTTGATAATGGACCTAGAAATAGATACCATCAAAATAAAGATTTAGCGATTCGAAGAAAAGCAAGTCCTAACTCTGGACAAAACCCAAGTCCAGAATCAGGAGGAGTAGTAATTGTAGCGAGTAAGTTTACCAATGTAGCGGTTCAGAACTGTGTAATTATGAATACTGCACCAACAGAAGGCGCTCTATCTGTACGTATTTTCCATGGTGCTAAAGGAATTATTCAAAATAATTTATGCATTAACAATACCGGTTATGGGATTCACATTCGTTCAGGATATACAGGTTCAGATCCTAAATTGGTTCCAAACTTTGAAGTAAAACACAACACATCGTTATTCAATTGGAAACATGATGCTATTGCTTCTTATGGAGGAAATGCTTTAGCCTGTGATCAGTATTTAACTGCAACTATAGAAAACAATGTATTTGGATTTGGCCATCAAGGTGGAATTTATAACCCAGGAGCAAAAATCACCCTCAATAACAACTTATTTACTGGAAATTCTAAATACGACTATAAGGAACGTAACGACATGATGAAAGTAGATGATATTTTAGATGAGTCTACCGTTTTAGATCAGAACAGTATAGGAAACAAAGCAATGCTCATTAAAATTCCAATGGCAGAGCGTTGGGCCAACATCTATGGATCTAGAAAAGAAATCTCAAGAGAGGAAGTTGATGCTTCAGTTCACGCGAGTAATTCAGGAGCAAACCAATTGAGAAGTATGCTTGGCTTAAACTTACAAGCAGGAGGTACAAATATCGATGCTGAAATCTTTTTACCAAAATTAGAGATAGCTGAAGCTATACCAGTAGGATCATTACCTTGGGATGGAAAAGGTTGTCAAAAACCACAATAATACCATTTGTGATTTGAATTTACTTTAAAAGAAAAGGAAAAAGAATAATTTTATTTCAGTAAATACAAACTAAAAATGGTAGAACTATGCTACCAACAACAAAAAGACACCCCATACCCCTTAATATAATTACGGCAAGAAACACCCATCAGTTTCTTGCCGTTTTGCTATTAACTAACGCTGCTAAACAAACAATAGTCTTTCAAAGCCACGCCTTATGAAGAAAATCAAGATAAACTGTGTGCGTAAGTTATGTCGAATTCACGTTAGCTAACAAAAGAGTCTTATCTTTGCTTAAAATAAATTGCTATGGCAAAATTCACCTCAATTTTTATCATCTTCTCTACCTTTGGATTTATCAGCTGTAATTCTAGTAATAAAGAACAACAAGAAATCGTTACAGAAGAACCAAAAATAGCTTCAGAAATAATCGATTCAATTCCTGCAATTGATCCACAAGAAAAGTTAAAACAAGCTTATCAATTATTTAAAGAGGGAAATGATCAAAAATCCATTGAACTGGCGAATGAAGTCTTAGCCATAGGACGAACAACAAAGAACGACACCTTAGTTGGACAAGCGTTGACCTCATTGTGTCGTAATGCACAACGAAAATTAGATACTTTACGTTTAGCTGAATTAAGTGCTGAATTAGTAACATTAAGTGAAGCAACAGGAAATCAAAAATGGATGATGTACAGGGCACACATGAATGCAGAAATGTGGCGTTTAATTGGAAACATGGACAAAGCTGAAGCTTTTTATAACGAAAGTATGGACATCAGCTTTAAAATAGGAGCGACAGGAATGTACACTATCGATCACTTTAATAAATCCTTTGTTTCAATCGCCAAAGGAAATTATTCTGAAGCGAGAACACTGATCAACAAATACTACCTACTTGCTACTCCTAAAGGAGAAGCACCACAGGACGCTTATGGTTTAATCGCATTAGCTTATTTATTGGAACAAGAACAGAACTATCATGGAGCACATGAAGTAGCAACCGTCACAAGAAAATTGTTTAAAGAACAAAATATATTTCCAGAGCCACCTGATGAAAAACCTCTATTAGCCGTAGAAAAAGCTATACTAGAAAACTTAGATGAAGTTACTCGTCAAAAAATCAGTAAAGTAGCAACTTCTGAGTCTGTAAAAAGTCTTTTGGAGAAGTATCTTGAATTATAACTTCTCCTTTAAGTATTGTCCTGTATACGATTTTTTCTCTTTGACTAAATTTTCAGGTGTTCCTGCAAAAACTAAATCACCTCCATTTGCACCACCTTCAGGGCCTAAATCAATCACCCAATCGGCACATTTAATGACTTCTGTATTGTGTTCGATAATCATTACCGAATGGCCTAAATCAATTAGAGAATAAATGGCTGTTAACAATTTATCGATATCATGAAAGTGCAAACCTGTAGTTGGTTCATCAAAAATAAAAAGCGTTTTATTTTTGGCATTTTTCTTCGATAAAAACGAAGCCAATTTAATACGTTGTGCTTCTCCTCCACTCAATGTATTACTAGACTGTCCTAATTGAACATATCCCAATCCTACATCTTGTAATGGTTTAATTTTGGTAATAATTTTTTGTTCTATACGATCTAAATTTTGTGCAAAAAAATCAATAGCATCATCCACAGTCATGGTTAAAATATCATGAATATTTTTTCCATTATAACGAACTTCTAAAATGTCTTCTTTAAAGCGTTTTCCATTACAGACCTCGCACTCTAAATGTACATCTGCCATAAACTGCATAGAAACGGTGGTCACCCCCTCTCCTTCACAAGCATCGCAACGCCCACCTTCTACATTAAAACTAAAATGTTTGGGTTGATAACCGTTAATTTTAGACAGTTGTTGCTGTGCAAACAATGCTCGAATATCATCATACGCCTTGACATAAGTCGTTGGGTTCGATCGTGAACTTTTTCCAATAGGATTTTGATCTACAAACTCAATCTCAGTAATTGCTTTAAGGTCTCCACTTAATCCTTTAAAAGCACCAGTTTTATCTGCTGTTCCTCCATGGATCTTCTTCAATGCAGGATATACAATTTGTTTAATCAATGTCGATTTTCCACTACCACTTACCCCTGTTATAACCGTTAAGCATTCTAATGGTAATTCTACTGTAATGTTTTTTAAGTTGTTCTCTTGCGCTCCTTCGACCACAATACTTTTACTCCATTTTTTTCGATTTTTTGGGACAGGTATTTCCAGTTTATTCGTTAAATACTTAGCTGTTAAACTTCGATCACCATCAATCAACGCTTTGTGATCTCCTTGAAACACTACTTCTCCACCAAAAGAACCAGCCATAGGTCCCATATCAATAATTTCGTCAGCGGCTTTCATCACTTCTTCTTCATGCTCTACAATAACAACAGTATTGCCTAAAGCTTTTAATGATTTTAACACCTTTAATAGTCTAAGGGTATCACGAGGGTGCAAACCAATACTTGGCTCATCAAGAATATACATTGATCCAACCAAACTACTTCCTAAAGAAGTTGCCAAATTAATACGTTGAGATTCTCCTCCAGAAAGTGTATTCGACATTCTGCTTAACGACAAGTATCCTAATCCCACATCACTTAAAAAAGCTAGTCGAGAATTGATTTCAATAAGAATTTGTTTTGCGATTGTTTGATCATACTCATCCAATTCCAGCCCCTGCATCATTATTTTCGCTTCATCAATACTAGAAGCTGCTATTTCTGTAATTGAATATCCTCCAACTTTTACATAATTAGCATCCTTACGCAAACGAGAACCTTTACAATCAGGACAAGCTGTTTTCCCTCTGTAACGACTCAACATTACACGGTATTGAATTTTATACAATTGAGCTTCAACATCTTTAAAGAATAAATCTAAACCTCCAAAATAATCATTTCCTTTCCATAACAAATCAACTTGTTCAGCAGTTAATTCATTAAAAGGTTTATGAATAGGAAAATCAAAACGATGTGCATTCATCACTAAGGCTTCGTTCCACACTTTCATCTTTTCTCCTCTCCAACAAGCGATTGCACCCTCATAAATCGACAAGCTTTTATCTGGAATTACTAAATCCTTATCAATTCCCAACACATTTCCAAATCCCTCACAAGTAGGACAAGCCCCAATAGGATTATTAAATGTAAAAAAGTTGACAGATGGTTCAGTAAATGTCATTCCATCCAATTCAAACTTATTAGAAAACTTACGTTCAATTACTTTTTCTCCAAAACGAATAATGGTACATTCCCCTTCACCCTCTAAAAATGCTGTTTCTGTTGACTCTGCAATTCTAGCTCTGGCTTCATCGTCTAATTCTCTTTTCATTAAACGATCTATTAGCAATTGTGGCGCTAATGCGACTAATTCTTTTTCCGTTTTATCCAACAACGCATCAATTCTTTCAATTTTTTGCTCAACAATAAGACGCGAAAAACCTTGATCAATTAAAATCTCTAGTTGTTTTAAAAACGGTCTTCCCTTTGGCGGAGCGATTCGACAAGCAATCACATATTTTTCTTTATCCTCAAAAGACGCTATGTATTTGACAACATCAGCAACACGTTCCTTTTTAACTTGCTTACCAGAAACAGGAGAGTACGTTTTTCCAATTCGTGCAAATAACAACTTTAAATAATCGTATATCTCAGTAGAAGTGCCTACAGTAGAACGTGTATTACTACTATTTACTTTTTGCTCAATGGCAATTGCAGGAGCTATTCCCCGGATACCATCTACATCTGGTTTATCTAATTTACCTAAAAACTGTCGAGCATAAGAACTCAAACTCTCTACATACCTACGTTGCCCCTCAGCGTATAATGTATCAAAAGCCAGGGAAGACTTTCCAGAACCAGAAAGCCCAGTAATGACTGTCATTTTATTTCGAGGAATAGCAACATCGATGTTTTTTAAGTTATGAACACGAGCTCCTTTAATCAAAATATGACTGTGATGCGATTTATTTTTAAATGAATTTGATGCCATTTCGAACAATTTTCATCAAAAATAACATCTTTAACATTTCTATAACTTCAAACCTTAAAGAATCTTTGTCTATACAGCTATAAAAATATAGATTGCGTCGAATTTAAATACAATTATTATGGAAACTATTACAAATGCACTATCTGGTTTTTTAGGTGGAGCTATGGAAGGAATCGGTCAATGGGCTCCTAAATTATTAGGTGCTTTAATTGCTTTAATCATTGGACTTTGGATCATCAGGATGGTCATGAAAGGAGTTTCAAAATTATTTGAGACCAAACACATTGACGAGACCCTTAGGCCTTTCTTATTAACATTATTGGCTTTCTCTATGAAAGCAATGTTATTTATTTCAATTGCAGGTGTTGTTGGAATACCAATTGCAGCTTTTTCAGCATTAATTGCTGCGGCTGGTTTAGCTATTGGTATGGCATTACAAGGCTCTTTAGGACATTTAGCTTCTGGCGTAATGTTATTAATCTTTAAACCTTTTAAAGTTGGCGATTTAATTGAAGTTGATGGAGAACTTGGTTTTGTTCAGGAAATCTCAGTTTTTGTAACAATCATCAACACTTTCCAAAATAAAACTGCCATTATTCCTAATGGAACAATTACTGCATCAAAAATTGTCAATTATTCTAAAATTGGAAACATTAGAGCTGACATTCCCTTTGCTATTCGCTACGACGCTGACCAAGACAAGGCTCAGGAAATTGTCATGAATATTTTAAAGAATTCGGACAAAGTATTGCAAACACCAGCTCCATCTGTTTATATAACAGAATTAGGTGATAGCGCTGTACACTTTGTTGCGTTACCATACTGTACAGTAGAAGACTACTGGGATGTATTTTGGGGGTTAAGAGGAGAAATCAAAAAACAATTAGGAGAGAATGGCTTTAAAGCTCCATTCCAACAACGTGTAATTACACAAGCTTAATAGCAGATATAAAAAAAGTGTAGTTAAAAAGTAAGAGATTTATCATTTTCTTATTTAAAGCTTCTAATTATATTTGCGTCGAATTAAAACAAACTTAAGTATAAACTTATATTATTAAATAATAATTAATTAAAATGAAAAGAATAGTCAAAAGTACTTTGTTAATCGCTGGAGCGGCTTTAGTTTTTGGAAGTTGTGCAACATTAGCTAAACAACACCGCAAAGGGCAATCTGTAACTTTAGATCCTGAGCAAAAAGGAGCATTAGTTTTTGTAAATGGTGAATACAAAGGAAAATCTCCTGTAGTTTTAGAGGTAAAGCCAAAAGAGAAGTATGAAGTAACTTATTTAAAGAAAACTTACCTTTCTAAGACATTTAATGTTGAAAGTAAAGTTCTAAAAAAATGGGTAGTAAGAGATTTATTCTTAGGAGCAGGAATTGGTGCACCTATAACTTTCTTTGTAGATCATGTAACTGGAGCTTGGAAAGGTGTTGACGACAGAACGATTCCAAAATCGTTAACGCACTGGAGTAAAGTAGAAAACCCAGCTGATTACTTAAACCAACTGTTCCAAATTGAAGATTTATATTTTGAAACAGGAAGCGCAAAAATTAAAACAGCTTCTTATACGAACTTAGATAAGTTAGCTGGTATTCTAAATACTTACAAAGAAATCAAGTTAGGAATTCACGGACATACTGATAAAACAGGAAGTGCTGACCTAAACCAAAAACTATCGAACGATAGAGCAAACTCTGTAAAAGAATACTTAATTAGTAAAGGTGTAGCTACAGAGCGTTTAGCTCCAGAAGGACACGGACCTAGCTTACCAGTAATTAATGAAGATAATGAAGAAGCATACAAATACAACAGAAGAGTTGAATTTGAATACAAACTTTAATTGATCAAAAACCTTAATTAAAAAACTCGTTATCTAGCTTGGTAACGAGTTTTTTTGTTTTTATCCTTTTCCTTATAGCTCCTTAATATTATTGTTAACTTTGTAGTATACGCCCCAAATTATACTAAATCATGAATAAAACAATCATTTATGCAACGATAACTATTGGAACACTTTACACCAGTTGTGCTTCGATGGCTAAAAAAGAGTTAACCCAAAAAGTAGACTTTAACTTACAACAAGATAGTTGCCACGTTTTGGTTGATGGAAAATACATTGGTAAATCTCCAATATCTTACGACTTAGATATAACAAAAGAGCACGCAGTAACTTATGCCAAGCTTTCTTATTTACCACGAACATTTAAAATAGAAAGTAAGCGAAACAACAAATGGGTGGTTAAAGATCTTTTTGCTGGTGCTTTGATTTTTTCTCCGCTAACACTTTCGAAAGACAGTAAAACAAAAGCTTGGAATGAATTAGATACGAGTAATATGCCTACTGAATTGGTTCATTGGGAAGAAGCTTTGCCTCCAACAGATTACCTCAACACGTTATTTCAAATAGAAGATTTATACTTTGAAACAGCGAGTTATAGAATTTCAAGCAAGCACTATAAAAACATTGATAAACTAATTTCCATTTTTAAAAAATATCCTGATGTAAAAGTTGTCATTCATGGCCACAGTGATAAAAAGGGAAATGAAGCCAACAACAACTCATTATCCGTCAAAAGAGCTGAAGCTGTTAAAAAGCACCTCATTAATCAAGGGATTCAATCAGAACGTATTATTACAGTTGGACATGGATCTTCACAGCCTGTATATAATGATACAGATCAAAGTTTATTTTATCAAAATAGAAGAGTTGAATTTGAGTATGTACTTTAATAAAAAAGCCTAAAACAAATTTGTTTTAGGCTTTTTAAATACTATTTAATTTCTTTTTAGAATAAACCGTGTAACTCAGCATCAATCGCTTGAATAATGTTTCCTAAATCCTCTGGGTTATCTCTAAAGTTGTTTTCTTCAACATCTATAATCAATAACTTACCTTTATCATAAGTTGAAATCCAAGCCTCATAACGTTCATTTAAACGTTTCAAATAATCGATACGAATACTTTCTTCATAATCTCTCCCTCTACTTTGGATATTTTGAACCAACTTAGGCACTCCAGCTCTTAAATAAATTAATAAATCTGGTGCAGATATAAATGACTCTAACAAGTTAAATAATGAGAAATAATTCTCAAAATCTCTCGTAGTCATCAATCCCATCGCATGTAAGTTAGGAGCAAAAATAAAAGCATCCTCATAAATGGTTCTATCCTGTATAATTGTTTCAGAACTTTGCTTAATATCTTGAATTTGAGTAAATCGACTATTTAAGTAATATACTTGCAGGTTAAAAGACCAACGTTGCATTTCATCATAAAAATCCAATAAATAAGGATTCTCCTCAACATCTTCAAAGTGAGGTTTCCAATTATAATGTTTTGCCAAAAGATTGGTTAATGTTGTCTTTCCAGCTCCTATATTTCCAGCAATAGCAATATGCATGTTGATATTCTTTTTATAAGTTAATTTCCTAATTAGCTAACGTAAAGCGTACTTTTTATCGCTTCAATTAACTTTTTAATATTTGGTAATGCTTCATCAATTAAAGGTTGAGCAAAAGCAAATGGAGTATCTGTTTGTGTAACTCTATGTACAGGCGCATCTAAATAATCGAAAGCATAACGTTGGATATGGTATGCTAATTCACTTGACATTGAAGCAATTGGCCAGCTTTCTTCCAACACTACACAACGGTTTGTTTTCTTAACAGACTCTATGATTGTTGGATAATCAATTGGGCGAATAGTTCTCAAATCTATAATTTCGCACTCAATACCGTCTTTAGCTAATACCTCCGCAGCTTCGTAAGCAACTTTGATAACCTTACCAAAAGAGACGATAGTAACATCTGAACCTTTACGTTTTACCGCAGCTTTTCCGATAGGAATAAGGTATTCATTCTCTGGAACCTCTCCTTTATCTCCATACATTTTTTCTGACTCCATGATTAATACAGGATCATTATCTCTAATGGCAGATTTCATTAACCCTTTAGCATCATAAGGATTGGATGGAGTTACCACTTTTAGTCCTGGTACATGCGCATAAAATGATTCAAAACTTTGTGAATGCGTTGCTGCTAATTGTCCAGCAGTACCATTACCTCCTCTGAAGACGATAGGACAGCTATATTGTCCTCCGCTCATTTGCAACATTTTCGCTGCACTGTTAATAATTTGATCTGCTGCAAGAATAGCAAAGTTCCATGTCATGAACTCAACAATTGGCCTTAACCCATTCATAGAAGCTCCAACAGCAATACCAGCAAAACCAAGCTCAGCAATAGGAGTATCTATAACTCTTTTAGGACCAAATTCATCTAACATTCCCTGGGAAACTTTATAAGCACCATTGTATTCTGCTACTTCCTCTCCCATTAAAAAGACATTTTCGTCTCTTCTCATTTCTTCGCTCATCCCTTCTCTTAGGGCTTCTCTGAATTGAATTTCTTTCATGTAATTGTTGCGTTTTAGGTTAACAAAAATAGTCTTTCTGTTTGAAATAAAAAACTTCCAATGATGAAAAGTAAATATTTAAATAAAGTATGCGTGCATAACATTTTTTTTTATTACTTTTGAGAGAATTAAAAAACTAAACGATCACATTGATCAATATATATTAACATTAATCAAGTAAAATTATGAAATTATTAGTTTGTATCAGTAAAGCACCAGATACTACATCTAAGATTGCATTTACTGATGGAGACACCAAGTTTGATGAAAACGGTGTTCAATACATTGTAAATCCTTATGATGAGTGGTATGCATTAGTTAGAGCTTTAGAATTAGTTGAAGCTAACGGAGGTACAGTAACAACCATCACTGTAGGTACAGCAGCTGATGATCCAACAATAAGAAAAGCATTAGCAATTGGAGCAAATGATGCAGTAAGAATTGATGCAGAACCAACAGATTCTTACTTTGTTGCAAAACAAATTGCTGATTATGCAAAAGACAATGGGTTTGACATTGTTTTAACAGGAAAAGAAACTATTAACTACAATGGAGCTCAATTAGGAGGAATGATTGCTGAGTTTTTAAATCAGCCTTACGTTTCTTTAGCTGAAAAATTAGATGTTGCTGGGAATGTTGCTACTTTAGAAAGAGATGTTGCTGGAGGATCAGAAGTTATTGAAGTGAACACTCCATTTGTATTGAGTGCTGCTAAAGGTATGGCTGAACAAAGAATTCCTAACATGAGAGGAATTATGGCAGCTAGAACTAAGCCTTTAAATGTCGTTGCTCCATCAGGTTCTGAAGCACTTACAGAAGTTGTTTCATACGAACTACCACCAGCTAAATCAGCTTGTAAGTATATCGATGCAGACAACATGGACGAATTAGTAGATTTATTACATAACGAAGCAAAAGTTTTATAAGATATGTCAGTAATAGTATTTGTAGAATCAAAAAATGGAAACGTTTCTAAAGCAGGTTTAGAAGCTGTTTCTTATGGAAGTAAAATTGGAGATGTTACTGCTGTAACTTATGGAGATGTTGATGCTTCTGTATTAGGAGAATATGGTGCTAAAAAAGTTTTAGTACATAAAGGATTGAGCGTTGCAAACGACCAACAAGCCACAAAATTAGTTGCTGCAGCTGTAGCCGAAACTGGAGCTGAAGTGGTAATCTTCTCTCAAGATCAAACAGGAAAAGCTATTGCACCAAGAGTTGCTGCTGCATTAAATGCAGGACATGCTTCTGGAGCTATAGATTACCCTAAAACTGACGCAGGTTTTGTTGTAAAAACAAATGTATTTTCAGGAAAAGCATTTGCTAACGTAAAAATCAACTCAGATAAAAAAGTTGTTTCTTTATTACCCAACTCTTTTTCACCAGAAAAAGTTGGAGGAAGTGCTGAAATTTCTGAAGTTTCATACGATTTAGGAACTGCAGGAATCACAGTAAAAGAATTAAAATCTCAAGGAGAAGGTGTTCCATTACCAGAAGCTGAATTAGTTGTTTCTGCTGGTAGAGGATTAAAAGGACCTGAAAACTGGGGAATGGTTGAAGATTTAGCTGAAACCTTAGGAGCAACAACTGCTTGTTCTAGACCAGTTGCTGATATTGGTTGGAGACCTCACCACGAACATGTTGGGCAAACAGGTTTGGCAATTCGTCCTAACTTATATATTGCTGCTGGTATTTCTGGTGCTATTCAGCACTTAGCAGGTGTAAATGGTAGTAAAACTATTGTGGTAATTAACACTGATAGTGAAGCTCCTTTCTTTAAAGCTGCTGACTATGGAATTGTTGGAGATGCTTTTGAGGTATTACCAAAGTTAAATGAAGCGATCAAAAAGTTTAAAGCTGCTCAATAAAATTTTGTAGTTATAAATTCATTAAAACGTCCTATTAAATTCTAATAGGGCGTTTTTTTATTCGCTAAATTGTTATTAACTAACAGTCAATTTTTAAAACAAAATGAAAAGAAAGGCATACAGCCAACAAAATATTATTATTTTCGTATCTAGAGATAACTTGAGTGGATTAAACTCGAATCCCTATTTATGGAAAAAGTAAAATTAAATATCGTTGGGCTATCTTATAGTCAAACACAATCTGGAGCTTATGCGCTCGTTTTAGGTGAGGAAAAAGGAAAAAGGAGATTACCCATTATTATCGGAGGGTTTGAAGCTCAAGCCATAGCTATTGAGCTAGAAAAAATGGCTCCAAGTCGTCCGTTAACACACGATTTATTTAAAAATTTTGCAGAACAATTTGATATTCATATCAATGAGATTATTATTTATAATTTAGTTGAAGGCATTTTCTTTGCAAAACTCATTTGTGAACAAAATGGAAAAGAAATAGAGTTAGACTCTAGAACTTCAGATGCCATTGCTCTAGCTGTTCGTTTTAACTCCCCTATTTACACTTATGAATTTGTATTAAAAACAGCTGGTATTGTTCTAGAAGATGACAATTATTCTGATGACTCTGAAAATGAAGAACTTGTTTTAGAAGAGGAAAGTCCTAACGAGACTATAGAGACATTATCTACTGAAGAGTTAAACACCCAACTAAACGATGCTATTGAACAAGAAGATTACGAAACAGCATCTAGAATTAGAGACGAAATAAATAAGAGAGAGAACAAATAATCCTTTCTAATCTCACTAATATTTTTAAGAACATTATGAAGTACCTATATCAATCATTACTTGTTTTAATCTTTTTAATTATTAGTGTCCCCCTCTCTTTTAGTCAAAGTCTAAAAGAGCGTATTGTTGCTGAGTGGAAATTAGCCGAGACCGTCTATACAGATGCTACACACACTCCTTTTGATACCAACAGCTATTTTTTAAAAATAAATGCTAATGGTAGTTACGCTTTTAATTTAGGAGAAGATCCTACAGACACTACCAAAGGAACTTGGGAATTAACCAATGAGACATTAACACTATACCCACTTGCTGATAACTTTTCAATTAAGGTGGATTCAGCCTTTATCGAACTAGATTCTTCGAATAGAGAAATCAAATTTTACGCAGATGGCAATCACTTTATGTCTAATAAAAATGGGCAATTAGAACAAAAAGTTGCGCTATTAAATTTCGAGATCACCGAAAGTAGCGAAGGACAATTACATCTAAAATCTGGTGAAGAGACTTCTGTATTCCATATAAAAAAATCAAAACCTCAAGCTGAACCAAGTTTTACTTTCTCTTCTATTATCAGGGGATTAATTGGGATGTTCTTTTTGGTGCTTATAGCTTGGTTATTTAGTACCAACAGAGGGGCTATTGACTGGAGATTAGTCGGAACTGGACTTTTATTTCAATTAATCATAGCTGTACTTGTTCTAAAAGTTGGTTGGATAGAATACGGTTTTGAAAGAGTTAGTAAAGGCTTTGTTGGTTTAATTGAATATACCAATTATGGCGTTGACTTTTTATTTGGTCAATTTGGCATAGGAAAGATACAGTCTCCGCTTTTAAACTTTGCTTTTAAAATCTTACCAACTATTATCTTTTTCTCAGCATTAATGAGCTTATTATATTACTGGGGAATATTACAAAAAATCGTTTACGTATTTGCTTGGGTCATGAAAAAAATCATGCGCCTTTCAGGTGCAGAAAGTTTAGCTGCAGCAGGTAATGTATTTTTAGGACAAACAGAGTCTCCATTATTAGTCAAACCTTATTTAGGTAAGATGACCAAATCTGAAATTATGTGTTTAATGACCGGAGGAATGGCAACCATTGCTGGAGGGGTACTTGCTTCTTATATTGGTTTTCTTGGAGGGGACGATCCTGAACAACGTGTCTTTTTTGCCAAACACTTATTAACGGCATCCATAATTTCCGCTCCAGCAGCTATTGTAGCCGCCAAAATTTTAGTTCCTGAAACAGAACAAATTAATACAGACCTTTCTATTTCTAAAGATAAAATTGGTACCAATGCATTAGAAGCTATTTCAAATGGTACTTCTGATGGCTTAAAACTAGCAGTCAATGTTGGTGCGATGTTGTTAGTTTTTATTTCCTTAATGGCGCTAGGTAATGGAATTTTAGGATGGATTGGTGGATTTGGAGGAATCAATGATTGGATTGCTGCCAACACACAATATTCAGTACTTTCTTTTGAATTAATTTTAGGATATATAGGAAGACCTATTGTTTGGGTTATGGGAATTGATTGGTCTGAATCTATTTATGTTGGAGAACTATTAGGAACAAAGACAGTTGTTAACGAGTTTGTTGGGTATATCAAACTTGGAGAAATGAAAAACGCTGGTGTATTATCTGAAAAATCAGTAATCATGAGTACTTATATGTTATGTGGCTTTGCCAATTTTGCTTCTATTGGAATTCAAATTGGAGGTATTGGAGCATTGATTCCTAGTAAAAAAGGATTATTATCTCAACTGGGAATGCGTTCTTTGGTTGGCGGAACTGTTGCATGTTTATTAACGGCAGTTGTTGTAGGAATGATGTACTAAACCTAACATTATGAGTCCACAAAGTTTTGATTATTCCGATCTTTTTAAGCTCCAAAAACAGCATTTTCAATCTGTTTTACAACAGGAACGTTTATACGCTAGAAAAGAACGGTTACTGAAAATTAAAAAGTGGATCAAAAAACACCCAGACTTAATTAAAAAAGCGCTTTATAAAGACTTTAAAAAGTCGCCTCAAGAAGTCGCTATATCTGAAATTAAACCTGTAATTGGAGAAATTAATACTGCCTTAAAAAAACTTCGTGATTGGCATCAACCTCAACGCGTAGGAACTCCACTAACGTTAATTGGAACTCGAGCAAAAATTGTTAAAGAACCTAAAGGAGTAACGCTAGTCATCGCGCCATGGAACTTTCCTTTTATGTTGGCCATTGGACCAGTTATCTCAGCAATTGCTGCTGGTAATACTATTGTGCTGAAACCATCAGAAATGACACCTCATACTGAAAAGTTGATCCAGCAAATGATCGAGGCTATTTTTGATAAAAAAGAGGTTGCTGTTATTACTGGAGGAATAGAAGAAACCCAAGCATTATTAGAATTACCTTGGAACCATATTTTCTTTACAGGAAGTCCACAAGTTGGAAAAATCATCATGCAAAAAGCTGCTAAACACCTCACTTCTGTGACATTAGAACTAGGAGGAAGAAATGCAGCAATTATTACCAAAAACACCAACTTAAGAGCTACTGCAAAAAAGCTAGCTTGGGGAAAGTTCTTTAACAATGGACAGTCCTGTGTCTCTCCAAATTATCTATTAATTGATGCAGAAGTAAAAGAAGCTTTTATCAATGAACTTAAGTATGAATTTGTAGAAATGTATGGAAACTACCCCAAAGAAATAAAGGCTAATCCCGCTATAGCAAGAGTAGTTAACCACAAACATTTCCAAAGAATATGTAAGCTTGTAGATCACACACTCTCAGCTGATGGCAGTATTGTTTTTGGAAATCACAGAGATGCAGAGGAAAACTACCTTTCCCCTACTATTTTAACCATCAAATCTACTGATTCTCCCATTTTTCAGGAAGAAATATTTGGACCTGTTTTGCCTATTTTAGAATACAGAAACTTGGATGAAGCTCTAAAAATAATCAATGCAGTAGAACCTGCTTTAGCACTTTATATTTTCTCTAATTCAAAGCGTACACAACAAAAAATTATAAGAAATACTTCCGCAGGAACAACAGTAATTAACGATACCACAATTCAATTTGCTCACCCAAATTTACCTTTTGGAGGTATTGGAATGTCTGGAATGGGAAAAGCTCACGGCTATTTTGGTTTTCTAGAGTTTACCAATCAACGAGCTGTCTTAAAACAAAGAAAGAAATTGACTACCTCACAATTAATCTACCCAAAATATAATGCAATTAAAAACCTAATTATCAAGTATATTACTTGGTATGAGTAAACAACAATTATGAAATATTTTGTACTACTATTACTTACGACAGCAACCTTTGTAGTTGCTTTTTCTCAAAATATTGGAATCAACCAAGCCAACCCTACCAATTCGCTTCATGTTTCTCCTGTTAACCTTGGAGATAATCCCTTGCGTATTGATGGCGTACAAGCCTATGCTGTTGGAGACACTTCGCTTTTAATGATTAATACAACTACAGGTATTGTTAAATACATTAACCCTGCTGATTTTGTTTCTATTATTAGTGGTGGTGCTGGCTTAGGAACAGACAATCAAAACATTGACAGTTTAACATTGAATGGACTTACATTAACTACTTTTATTGAAAATGGAAATCCTGCCAATGTTGATTTAACTCCACTAACTGATAGTGCTGTTAATAATATCATCAATAATGCTGACACCTTATTTTCAAGCAGTTCTTTTATTGATAGTGTAACAACATTACTATATAATAATGCTGATACTTTATTAAGCAACACGACCTTCATCAACAATTTAAGAGATTCCATTGATACAGATGTTGATAGTGTGACACTTACAGGTACTACCCTAACCATCTACGAAAATGGTAATGGTGTATTTGTTGATTTAAGTTCGTTGAGTGATGCTGATGCCGATCCTCAAAATGAAATTCAGGATTTAAACTTAACAGGAAATAACTTAACCATTACCAACAACTCCACTCCCACTGCAATAGATTTAAGTCCGTATTTAGACAATACTGATGCGCAAACGCTTTCTTTATCTGGAAATACGTTAACAATTAGTAACGGAAATAATGTCACACTAACAGACAATGTTAATGATGCTGACAGTGATCCAACCAATGAAATTCAAACCATTTCAAAATCAGGAAGTACTGTTACATTGAGTAATGGAGGCGGTTCTTTTACTGATGATGATACTCAATTAACCGAAGCTCAAGTAGATGCTTATGCTAATAACAATGGCTATTTAACATCTTTTACCGAAGTGGATGGCTCTGTTACCAATGAGTTACAAACCATTTCAAAATCTGGAAGTACTGTTACGTTGAGTAATGGTGGAGGATCATTTACTGATGACGACACTCAATTAACTGAAGCTCAAGTGGATGCTTATGCTAATAACAATGGGTATCTGACTTCTTTTACTGAGGTCGATGGCTCGGTTACCAATGAGTTACAAAACCTTTCTTTAAGTGGAACGACTTTGAGTATTAGCAGTGGGAATAATGTTAACCTAAGTGCTTTTAATGGTGATATTACAGGGGTAACTGCTGGCGTTGGATTAACGGGCGGAGGTACAAATGGAGCTTTAACGATTAATGCTGCTGCTAATAATGGAATTACAGTTAACGCTGGAGCGGATAGAATCCAATTAGGGGGAGCTTTAGTTCAAAACACGACAATAACAAATGGTAACTTTGGAATGACCTTTAACCTTAATGGCACAGGTGATTTTACCGTTCAAGATGCAGGGGTAAGTCACTTTCAAGTTGCTGACAATGGGCTTACTTTCTTCGGTGATGATGCTTATTGGAGAGATGGAACTACTGGCGGTACCAACTTGATGTCGCTCATAGACGATGGGGATGATGGGAGGTTAAGAATTTATGAAAATGGAGTGCCTTCTGTTGACTTAGATGCCAACTCTCAATTTGTCTTCAATGAACAGGGGTTAGACAGAAATTTTAGAGTAGAATCAAACAATAACTCAGCAATGCTATTTGTAGATGCCGGCACAAATAGAGTGGGATTAGGCATTACAGGACCATCCAGCACTTTAGATGTGAATGGTAATGCTAGAATTAGAAATATTCCTACAACTTCTTCGTCTGCTGCTGCTCCTCTATATGCTGATGCTAGTGGAAATATCTATAAAAAAACCTCAACTTTTAATAGTGGGGTTAATGGTTTTAGTATTTTGCCCTCTGGTATGATTATGCAATGGGGAACAATTACCAGTGTTCCTTTAAACCAATCTTTTAACACGGTTACTTTTCCTATTGCTTTTCCAAATGCCTGTAGAAACGTTCAAGCTACTATTCATCGAAATGCGGCAATCAGTGGAACAGTAGCTACTGTTGTTAGAAATGTAAGTAATACTGGATGCCAAATAGCTGGAGACCATGATACCAGCGTTAGTACAGGTAATATTAATTGGTTTGCTATTGGCTTTTAAATAACAATTTTTAACCCATTGTTTTTCATTATTCTGTTCTAAAATAGTACATTCGCAAAATAAAATTCAAGTAAAAAGTGAGGACAACTGGTAAAATAAAGACAACTGAAGTTTCTACGGTATTAGGAATGTCTTTATTGCTATTCTTATTAGGACTTTTAGCTTATGTATTGGCTATCACTAATTCAGCAGCTAAAGAAATCAAACAGCAGTTGGTTGTTGATGTCTATTTTAGAGATGATGCTCGAGAGATTGATGTTAGAAAACTTGAAAAAGAATTATTATCCATGCCAGCTGTAATTGCGGCAAACTATATTTCAAAGGATTCGGCCAAGGCAATTCTTATGGAACAACAGGGAGAAGATGTTTTTGAAATTATAGATGGTGTAAATCCTTTAAAACAGCTGATTGTTGTTAATCTTGGTACAGCTTATGTCAACAAAGACTCTGCTGCTGTTTTTAAAGAAACTTTATTGGCTAAAAACGAATACATTATTGATGAAGTATTTTATAATCAAGCCCACTTTTTAGAAATTGGACAATCGTTTAATAAGCTGAAAATCTTCTTATTAATCGCTGCACTTTTACTACTAATCATAGCAATATTGTTGATTAACAACACTATTCGATTAGCGGTATTTTCTAAACGTTTTTTAATTCGTACGATGCAATTAGTAGGAGCTAAATCTTCCTTTATAAGGAGACCATTTTTACGTTCCTCAATTATTCAAGGGATTATTTCTGCTTTTATAGGTATTTTATTACTGCTTGGAGCAGGATATTTACTTGCTGAGTTCAATCCACAATCCATAGAAAGTATTACGGCATCTGTAGCTATTTTTGACCAAGAAATGCTTCTAATAGGCTATATTTTTGGAGGAATGATTATATCAGGTATTCTTATCAGTTATATTTCTACATTTTTTGCTTTAAATAAATATCTTTGGATAAAAACCGATAAACTTTTTTAAATAACATAGACCATGTCGAATAACAGACTAGCAATTCCAGTAGAGAATTACAAATACATATTAATTGGATTAATTATAACCGTAATCGGCTTCTTCTTAATGGAAGGTGGCGGTTCTGAAGATGTCAATGTCTTTATTGAAGAGGAACTGTTCTCTTTTAGAAGAATAACCCTAGCTCCTTTTGTGGTGATGACAGGCTTTGGTATTGTATTATATGCTATTCTAAAGCGTCCTAAGCAGAGTGAACCTACTTCAAATTCTACTGAAGAATAATTATACTGAATGGATACTTTATCAGCGATTATCCTTGGTATTATACAAGGTTTAACAGAGTTTTTACCCGTAAGTAGTAGTGGACACCTGGAATTAGCTAAAGCTTTTTTAGGAAGTGATGCTATTCCCAAAGAAAGTATGTTGATGACTGTTGTTCTGCACTTTGCAACAGCTTTAAGTACGGTGGTTATTTTTAGAAAGGATCTTTTTCAAATCTTTAAAGGATTATTAGCTTTTAAATGGAATGAAGAGTTTCAATTTTCAATTAAGATTGTTATTTCTATGATACCAGCAGCTATTGTTGGTGTGCTATTTGACGACATCATCGAATCTTTTTTTAATGGACAGATACTATTGGTTGGGGTTATGCTAATCTTAACTGGAGGCTTACTATTCTTAGCCGATAGAGCTAAAAACACGAATAAAGACGTTTCATACATAGGAGCTTTAATCATTGGAATTTCGCAAGCTATAGCAATTCTTCCAGGAATATCTAGATCTGGAGCTACGATATCTACATCTGTATTAATGGGGATTGATAGAGAAAAAGCAGCTCGTTTTTCTTTTTTAATGGTTGTTCCGCTAATTTTTGGGAAAATAGCTAAAGATGTTTTAAGTGATGATTTTACCCTTTCCAATGTGAATACTTCGGCATTAGGTATTGGTTTTGTTGCTGCATTTATCACTGGATTATTTGCTTGTACTTGGATGATTTCTCTTGTAAAGAAGAGTAAATTAGCTTATTTCTCATTCTACTGTTTTATAGCGGGTATTACAGCTATTATTTGGCAATTTAACGCATAGTTTATGGCATCTAAAATCTATAATTTTAGAAAAGGAGAAATCCTATTAGTAAACAAACCTTTAGAATGGACGTCTTTTGATGTAGTCAATAAATTAAGATACCCACTTAAAAAGAAATACAATATCAAACGCTTAAAAGTTGGTCATGCAGGAACTTTGGACCCTTTAGCGACGGGATTGTTGGTAATTTGTACAGGAAGGAAAACCAAAGAGATTACTTCTTTTATCAATGATGTTAAGGTTTACACTGGAATTATTCAATTGGGGGCTACTACTCCATCTTATGACTTAGAAACGGCTATTGACAACACTTTTGAAACGGCCCATATTACGCAAGCTTTAATTGATGAAATTAAACTTCAATTTTTAGGTGAGCAAGATCAAGTTCCTCCTATATTTTCTGCTAAAAAGGTTAACGGTAAAAGAGCGTATAATGCCGCTAGGAAAGGAGAGAATATTGAGCTAAAACCCAATAAGATTACAATTTTTGAATTGGAATTAGCCTTAAAAGAGAACCATGAAATTCATTTCTATGTTAAAAGCTCTAAAGGCACCTATATTCGTTCTCTAGCACGCGATATAGGTAAAGCACTAAATTCCGGTGGGCACTTGACTAAACTCCATAGAGAAGCTTCTGGAGCATTTGACATTCAAAATGCACAAAGTATTGAGTATTGGCAAAAAGAAATCAATGAATGTGAAGTAGGTGATTTGGAGTTGTGATGTTAAATTAAATTTATTCCTTTAATTTAAAACCATAGAAAGCACATCTATTTCTTGAAAACATTTTTACATCTCCTTTTTTATTGAGAAGTTCTACAGCCTTTAGCCATTGTTCGTGAGTAATAGAGGTTGTTGAATTTAAACTTCTATAGTGATTATAAGACCAGTAAATATCAATTTCTTCAATATCTAAAAACTCTTCTACATCAATATAACGAGCTATAAAATCAAATTCAACAATTTCATTTTCACATTCTATTCGAATGCCAAAACCGTGTCTTAAAAATCTTGTTATACCAACATCATTAAAAGATCCTGACCTTGGAATTCCATTATGATTCGGATTTTGTATTACCCAATTATCAACAGATAAATTATATAATTTCCAAAGTTTTTGAGTTCTTAAAAGATACGCTCTTAAATGCACTTTTACTAAGTCATCTAAAGAATTAAACTCCATATTAACCCCAATAGATCTCTAGAATACTTTGTTTTGATTACTTAGAAATAATCTCAAACAACTCATCTAAGTTAGGAATCAAAATCACTTCAATTCTTCTGTTCTTAGCTTTATCATTTGGATCAACTGGTAAATATTGACTTCGTCCAGCTGCTGAGATTGTTGCAGGGTTGATACTCGAATTTCCTAACATAATTTCTACAACACTTGTTGCTCTCAACACACTTAATTCCCAGTTGTTCTTAGGGTGTGTAGAAGCGTTCATTTTATCAGTATCAGTATGTCCTTCTACCAATACTTCTAAATCTTGTTGGTCTTGTAAAACTTTCGCTAAAGAAATTAGAGCAGACTTTCCTTCTGTATTAATTTTAGTACTTCCAGATGGGAACAGTAACTTTGCTTCCATACTAACATATACTCTTCCATTTTTTTGTTCTACAGTTAGTCCTTTGTCTTTGAAACCTAATAACGCTGCAGCTACTTTATCTTTTAATGCATTTACGGCTGCATCTTTACTCGCTATTAAATCTTCTAATTCTTTAACACGTTGTTCTCTACTCTTTAAGTCAGCAGATAGTTGATTTAAAGTAGCTTCTTTTTTGTTTAATTGAGCCTCTAAAAGCTTTAATTCTTTTTCCAATCGGTTTAATTCATCTTCTTTACGTTGCAACTCAAGACGTGTTGCATTTAAATCATTCATCAAACGTTGATTTTCAATTGTACTTCCGCGTTGTAAATCTTCTAATTGTTTTTGAATTCTCATATTCAGGGCATCAATTTTATCATATTGACGCTCTTTCATTCTTAAAGATTTACCTAAAAGGGTCGTATCAGACTTTAGTCTACCAACACTTTTATCGAGCACATCTATCTTAGATTTTAACTCAGCATTTTCGGTTTCATAACCTAAGTTTTGGGCCTTTACACTCTTTAATTCATCAGAACAAGCAGCCTCTTTCTTTTCTAATTCTTCAAATTTTCTTGCAGGTACACAAGCAGTAATTGTAGCTAAAGAAACTGCTACTAAAACGGTTAATTTATTCATTCTTTAAATTTAAATTTTCGAAGTAAAAAATACATTTGATAAATCACGATAGTCCATTGCATTAATAGGAAGCCCTACTACATTTTCTTTAACTAGTCTTACATAGTCGGCATAATACAACGGTAAAAAGGCCGCATCTTCTATTAATATTTTATCACATTCTTGGTATAATCGAACTCTTTCTTTCTCATCTGCGGTTTGCATTGCTTTTTCAAATAAAGCATCAAATTCAGGATTAACATATCTTGCAGAATTTACCATAGAAAAGGCATGAGGATCCTTTGGTACTGTTCTTCCGTAATACATTTCTAAAAATGTTGAAGCATCTGGATAATCGGCAACCCACCCTCTTCTTGAGAATTCCATTGAACCTGTTCTCATCTTATCTTGTATTGTGGTAAATGGTATCACATCTATGTTTACATGGATTCCTAAGTTCTTTTGGAACATATTATATAAAGCCTCAGCTACTCGGGTATTAATCCCTCCCCCATCACTTAATGTTAATGTTAAACTAGGAAAACCATCTCCATTAGGATAACCAGCTTCAGCTAACAACTGTCTTGCTTTTTCTGGATTAAACTTATAGCCATTAACAACAGAGTTGTCATAACCTGGGAAATTTGGAATTACACCATGATGTGCAGGTTCTCCGTCTCCTCTTAGAACATTTTGTACTAAACTTTTTCTATCGATAGCATAACAAAAAGCCTTACGAATTCGAATATCTTTAAAAATTTCCCCTGTATGCAAAAAGTCATAATTTTGAACATTTAATGCTGCTGTTTGTTGGTAAACAAAAGCAGTATTTCGACCTTTTATTGCTTCATCTAATCCTACCAATACTGCTTCCATTTCATCTACAGGAAGTTTTGAAATCATATCTAAATTGTCTTTCTTAAAGTTTAGTAACTCTGATTTTTTATCTCTAGTAAAAGTCACTTTAACTAAATCTAGATATGGTAATTGATTTCCATACTTATCTTTTCTCCAATAGTTAGGGTTTCTTTTTAAACGAACCTGATTCCCTTCTTTTACAGCGTCTAACATAAAAGGTCCTGTTCCTACGGTATGATTTCTTAAATCTTCACCATATTTTTCAAAAGCTTCTTTAGGAAAAATCCAACAAGCATTGTGTACTAAAACCTTAGGAAAGAAAGACATTGGTTTTACCAAACTAATTTCCAAAGTATAATCATCAACTACTTTAATTCCTTCTACACCACCAGGAACTTTTTTCCCTTGGCTTGTCTTTTCATAATGCTCATTAACTCCTTTGACTTTATTTTGAAAGATATAAAATGTGTTGTTTTGAGGATATGCAGTTCCCAATAAATCGTAACAGTACTTGATATCATGAGCTGTTAACTTTCTTCCTTTCCCATCCTTAAAACATGCATCATCATGGAAGTATACATTCTCTTCCAATTTAAACGTCCATACCGAAGCATCTTCATTTGGTGTAAAACTCTTAGCTAAACAAGGCAATACGTCTAATGTCTTCTCGTCTAATTTGACTAAACTTTCGAAAATTTGATTGCCAATATGAACACTAACCTCATCATTTATCCCTTGTGGAAATAGCGTTTTAAAAGTTGAAGATTCATTCATTCTAAAAAGCCCTCCATATTGAATTTGAATATCTTCTCCATGTTGTTTTACAGTTCCTTGCGCAACTCTATTTTCAACCTTTTGGATTTTTTTTTCAGCTTTTTCACCTCCACAATTTACAAGCAGGAATATACTACAAACCCAACCTATATACTTTACCGTCAACTTCATATAGAATAAATTTTGCCTAATAGTAACAAATATACAAGAAAATACCACATTTAATAAAATAACTAAAAAAAATAGCCTGATTTCAATTAAAATCAGGCTATTAAATCTATTTTTCAGTTTACTCAGTGCTTATGCATCATCCTTTCCTTTTTCTCCAAAATTAAACAATAATGAAAAACGGATGGTATTGGCAATTGGGCTTTGTTGAGTTAAAGCCACTAAATACGATAAATCCAATTGGAAAACTTGAAAACGAACTCCAGCTCCCATTGATACAAACTGACGGTTTCCTTTTGTTGGTGCTTCATAAAAATAACCTGCTCTAACAGCAAAAACGTTATTGTATAAATACTCCCCACCAGCAGAGATGTTGATTTCAGATAATTCTTCTTTAAATCGACTTCCCTTTTCAACTTCTACTGTTGTCCCATTATCATCTGTAATTACAATTCCTGGAGCATCAGAAAAAGAACCAAAAATACCAGAGGCTACTCCAACATCGTTACTTCTTCCAGAAAACACAATTGGATTTCCTTCGATATCATAATCTACTAATCCATTAGTTGTTTTATAAACAGGTGCTGTTGGCACTAATAATTTATTCGCATCTAATGCTACAGTAAACTTATTAAAATCATCTATTTCAACATTTAAAGCAGTTCCTAACCTAAGGTTAGTAGGAATAAAATCTCTATCAGCACCATCTGTATATGCCATTTTAGCTCCAATATTCGAAACGTTTAATCCGGCAGCCAAAGTAGCTTTACGTTCTTTAATTTCAAATTCATTGGATTGATAATATCCTGAAACATCTGCTGCAACCGATTGTCCTGCCTTAGTATTTGCTCCTTGAACTGAAGTTCCTCCAGTTAAATTAGAATTCACATATCTTGCTGCTAAACCTACCGAAAAGTTTTCACTTAGTTTTCTAGCATAAGCACCGTCAATAGCGAACTCGCTAGGATTAAAATCTCTAATTGTTCCCCCTGTTTGATCTGTAAAAGTGATGTTTCCAAGAGAAAAATATCTTAAAGACCCACTCACTGAAGAAAAGTCATCAATCTTTTTATAACCTGTAACATAAGCTAAATTGATGTCATTAACTAACCTTCTCAACCAAGGAGAATAAGACATTGAAAACCCTGCATCTTTTTCAATAAAAGCTAACTTAGACGGATTCCAATGTATTGAATTTGCATCAGGGCTAATTGCAACTCCTACATCTCCCATTGCACCAGACCTAGAATCAGGCGTTATCAATAAAAACGGTACTGCAGTTGTAATGGTATTAATTTGTTTCCCTGCTAATTGCTGAGATGACAATTGAGCATTTACAACCGAACTTGAAGCTAAAACACCTCCTGCGAGCAATGTGGTTATTTTGGTTTTAATGTTCATCATTTAATAATATGTGAAAAACAAATATACGTAAAACCTCTTTCTTTTATTGTCTATCAACATCTTTTTTTTGTATTTCCTTTTAAAAGTGAATATCTAGCAAAGTTTTTTTTACTTTTGAAAACAGAAGTTCTTATCAATCCTTTTATTCAATAGAAATTACTGTTTTTAGGGCTATTGGTGTTAATTTTTAGAAACATAGCTAGGCTATTGCTTCTGATAAAACACCTCCATAAATCTTAAGAATAGCTTAATTTCATTTGTATAGGTTTAAGAAGCACTTCACTAAACAGAGAACTTAATATAATTACACATGTCTATACCACAATTAAAACCTTTAAAATTTAATCGTAAAACATTAACTGATGAAGAGTTGATCAACTTTTATCATTCCTTAATATTACCAAGATTAATAGAAGAAAAAATGTTGATTCTATTGAGGCAAGGAAAAATTTCTAAATGGTTTTCTGGGATTGGGCAAGAAGCAATTTCGGTAGGGTGTGGATTGGCAATGCAAGAAGATGAATTTATGCTTCCTATGCATAGAAATCTAGGTGTTTTTACAACAAGAAAGCTGCCTTTAGAACGCTTATTCATGCAATTTCAAGGAAAAGAAAATGGTTTTACCAAAGGTCATGATCGTTCTTTCCATTTTGGAACAAAGGAACATCATATTGTTGGAATGATTTCTCACCTAGGGCCCCAACTTGGAATTGCTGATGGTATAGCATTGGCTAACAAATTAAAAGAGAATAAAAAGGTAACGATTGTTTTTACTGGTGATGGAGGAGCTAGTGAAGGTGATTTTCACGAAGCATTGAATGTTGCCGCTGTATGGGATTTACCTGTGATTTTTGTTGTTGAAAATAATCAATGGGGATTATCGACTCCATCTAAGGAACAATTTAGGTGTAAACAATTTATCGATAAGGGAATTGGCTACGGAATGGATACTGTTCAAGTAGATGGGAATAACATTGTTGACGTTTATGAAACCATTCGTAAGGCTAGAACCTCTATTTTGAAAAATCCTAGACCTATTCTTGTTGAATGTATGTCTTTTAGAATGCGTGGACATGAAGAAGCTTCAGGAACTAAATATTACCCTGATGGAATTCAAGATGCTTGGGCAGTAAAAGATCCTGTTGATAATTTTGAACGTTTTTTAATCGATGATGGTGTATTAACACAAGAAGCCATTGATCAAATTAAAGCTGAGATTAAAGCCAAAATTAATTCGAAATGGAAAGAAGCAGACAATGCTCCAGAAATTCAAGCTGATACGCAAAGAGAATACAACTACCTTTTTAAAGCTTTTGATAATAAAACAATTGCACCATTAACTGATAACAAAACCGAAAAACGTTTTATCGATGCTATTTCTGATGGATTACGTCAATCTATGGAAAGGCATTCCAACAGTGTAATTATGGGGCAAGATATCGCTGAATATGGAGGGGTTTTTAAAGTAACTGATGGGTTTGTTGAACAATTTGGGAAAGAGCGTGTTCGCAATACACCTATTTGTGAATCGGCCATTGTTGGTGCTGCACTTGGTTTGTCTATCAATGGATATAAGGGTATTATGGAGATGCAATTTGCCGACTTTGTTACTGTTGGGTTTAATCAAATTGTCAATAATCTAGCTAAATTGCATTATCGTTGGCAAGAAAACGCAGATGTTGTGATACGTATGCCTACTGGTGCTGGTGTTGGTGCAGGTCCATTTCACTCTCAAAGTAACGAGGCTTGGTTTTTCCATACACCAGGATTAAAAATTGTTTACCCTGCTTTCCCTGGCGATGCAAAAGGACTTTTGGCTGCTGCTATAGAAGACCCTAACCCTGTGATGGTATTTGAACATAAAGCATTGTATCGAAGTAAAAGTGAACCTGTTTATGATGATTTTTATACGACAGAAATCGGAAAAGCGAATATCTTAAGAAGTGGTAGTGATGTAAGCATTATCACCTATGGAATGGGGGTTCATTGGGCTTTAGAAACCTTGGATGAAAATCCGGATATTAATGCCGATTTAATTGATTTAAGAACATTATTACCTTTGGATACAGCTGCTATTTTTGATTCTGTTAAAAAAACAGGCAAAGCAATTATTCTACATGAAGATTGTTTAACTGGGGGAATTGGAGGTGAAATTTTAGCGTTAATCAATGAAAATTGTTTTGAACACCTGGATGCGCCTATATTTAGAAGTGCTAGTTTAGATACTCCAGTACCTTTTGCTCCTGCTCTAGAAGCGGACTTCTTACCTAAAAGTCGTTTTAAAGAACAACTGAAAACATTAATTAATTATTGATTTATGAAACATTTCACATTGTTTACGTTCTTATTGATTGCTCCTTTTTTATATGGACAAAATGATACAGATGCCGAAGGGGGAAATCTCTTTTTTGGATTAAACCTTGGTGGTTTCCAATCGAATAACAAAACTGCTGTCATCTATAATGGTAATGTGACTACTTATGGTGTAAATTATTTTTTTCAAAATCAATTTATTCAACCTGAATTAGACCTTTATTTTAAATACGACTATAGAATTGAAAGTTTTGCCGACCCTTCCTTAATGCGTTACCGACCAGCATTTAATATCGGGGGACACGGAGGTATTAGATTGAGCGAAAATGCATCTATTTATGCGGATGTAAACATCTTAAAGTTAAACGTTGAAGATTTTTTTACTGTTGCTATTAACAACCCTAATGATCCGACAGTTATTGGGGAAACTTATGAGCAGATTCCAATCTTTGGAGAAGAAAGTAGAACAAACATTAATCTAGGTATTCAATCTAACTTTTATAACGAAAATGGGATTACAGCTTATTTTAATCTATTTGGGAATGTCAACAATACTAGACTAGAAAAAAACTATTTTGTAATTAACAATAAGGTCTACACAATTGTTCACAATGCTATTGCTAATGGGAGTAATAATGGTCAGGTAAATTTACAACAAACTGTTCCTCCAGGGGGAGTTGGTTATGGTGGAGGTGCTGGATTGGGCGCTAAATATAAGTTTAACGAAAAAATTACGTTTGATGTTAACTATTATGCCATTTACACAAGAACAAACATGAACGTTGATTTAAGACCATTTGGATTAAATCATGCGCTTATAGCCCGTATTATTTGGGGATAATATTTATAGTTTTAAATGCTTTATTTTGGGGCAATAACTTGCCTATTTCACATACAAACATATATACGAAAGATGATCTTTTGTTAAGTGATAACCTACTGTATATAGTAAAATATTGGTTTTAGGTACCAATGGATCTAAAGCAAAAACCTTTCCAACCTTGGGTCATGCATTCTAAATCTAGAATTTACACTATTCCCTTTCCCTTTGATTTCGTTATCAATCTCTTGACTATGAAATCCATAACGATAATTCTCTCCCCCATGTCGCCCAGATTTTAACATTCCAAAACTATAGAAATCCGAATACGACTTAACATCTGCAATATACTGTGCTCCATGTTGATAAGCTACATCTACGATCTTAGGATTATAAATCCGTGCTCCTGATTGGTAGAATGTAAAATCTGCCATCATATTGGCTGGGTTGGTTTCTTCTACTTCTCTTAAGAGTTCACTGTTTCGGTAATAACGGATTTTATTGCCAACTCGCATGACTCGACAAAGGTCTAAACAATGCCTATCTCTAATTCAATATTTCAAACTCAATACAAACCACGTTTGGCTTGTATTTTTAAAAGTAACATTTCTATTTTTCACATACAACATTATATACGAAAGATTACCTTTTGTTA